>NZ_LFDT01000029.1:0-42018 GCF_001037925.1 Vogesella sp. EB
GATCTCGTCGCCGACCTTGACCGATACCTCGATCACGTCGACGCCGTTGTGGCCGCCGATGTCGGGGATGCGGATCTCGCTGCGGCCAACGTTGGCCGCAGCGGCCGGTGCCGGAGCAGCAGCTGGCGCAGCAGCGGGTGCCGGGGCAGCTACCGGTGCGGGCGCAGCCGCGACCGGGGCGGCTACCGCGGCAGCCGGAGCCGGCGCGGCGGCGCTGGCGCCGACTTCGATGATGGCGATCACGTCGCCTTCGGAAATCTTGCCGCCGAGTACGGCGCGCACTTCTTTCACCACACCGGCGGCTTCGGCCGGTACTTCCATGGTGGCTTTGTCGGTTTCCAGCGTGATCAGGCTGTCGTCGATGGCGACGGTCTGGCCCGGCTGGATGAAGACTTCGATGACGTCTACGTTGTTGTGCCCACCGATATCGGGCACTTTCAGTTCGATCAGATTGCTCATGGCTCTATCCACATCGTAGGGCGGAGGCCCGCGTGACGGGCAAGGCGTGACGCCTTGCCCGCGGCGGGCTCCGCCAACATTCGGCTTGGTATCCCGGCTGCCGTCTGGCGGTGGCCGGATCGCGCGTTGCTGCAGGAGCGGCGAAAGCCACGCGGGTGACTTTCGCCGGTATCAGGGTTGGCCGCAACGGCCGCGCCTTATACCTTCCAGCTAGGCAGCTTGGCGACGTTGATACCGTACTTGGTGATGGCTTCCTGGACGCGGGCGGCGTCGATCTTGCCGTCGCGTGCCAGTGCCGACAGCGCGGCCACGGCGACGTAGCGGCGATCCACTTCGAAGAACTCGCGCAGCTTGGCGCGGCTGTCGGAGCGGCCGTAACCGTCGGTCCCCAGCACCACGTAACGGCCAGGCACGTATTCACGGATCTGGTCGGCGTAGTTGCGGATGTAGTCGGTCGCGGCGATCACCGGGCCGGAACGGCCGGCCAGCTGCTGCTCGACGTAGGACAGGCGCTGCTCGCCTACCGGGTGCAGCAGGTTGTGACGCGAGGCTTCCATGCCGTCACGACGCAGCTGGTTGAACGAGGTCACGCTCCAGATATCGGAGGCAATGCCGAAGTCGTTGCGCAGCAGGTCGGCGGCGGCAATCACTTCGCGCAGGATGGTGCCGGAGCCCATCAGCTGGACTTTCACCGCGGCGTCGCCACCGTCCTTGAACAGGTACATGCCCTTCAGGATGCCGTCTTCGGCGCCCTGCGGCATCGCCGGGTGGGTGTAGTTCTCGTTCATCAGCGTGATGTAATAGAACACGTCCTGCTGTTCCACGTACATGCGCTTCAGACCGTCCTGCAGGATCACCGCCAGTTCGTAGGCGAAGGTCGGATCGTAGCTGATGCAGTTCGGGATCAGGCCGGCCTGGATGTGGCTGTGGCCGTCTTCGTGCTGCAGGCCTTCACCGTTCAGCGTGGTACGGCCGGCGGTGCCGCCGAGCATGAAGCCGCGGGCGCGCATGTCGCCTGCTGCCCAGGCCAGATCGCCGATACGCTGGAAGCCGAACATCGAGTAGTAGATGTAGAACGGAATCATCGGGATGCCGTGGTTGGCGTAGCTGGTCGCTGCCGCAATCCACGAGGACATCGCGCCCGGCTCGTTGATGCCTTCCTGCAGCATCTGGCCGTCCTTGGATTCCTTGTAGAACATCAGCTGGTCGGCGTCCTGCGGCACGTAGTTCTGGCCCTGGGTGGACCAGATGCCGTACTGGCGGAACATGCCTTCCATACCGAAGGTACGCGATTCGTCCGGCACGATCGGCACGATCTGCTTGCCGATGTTCTTGTCCTTGAGCAGGATGCCCAGCTGGCGCACGAAGGCCATGGTGGTGGAGAACTCGCGCTCGCCGGAATCATTGAACTGGCTGTCGAACACGTGCAGGCCCGGGATGGCCAGCGGGGTTTTCACCGGTTTGCGCGCCGGCAGGTAGCCACCCAGCGCGGCGCGGCGTTCGCGCATGTACTGCATTTCCGGGCTGTCTTCGGCCGGCTTGTAGTACGGCACGCTTTCCAGATCGGCGTCGGAGACCGGGATGCCGAAGCGGTCGCGGAACTTGCGCAGGTTGTCCAGCGCCATTTTCTTGGCCTGGTGGGCCACGTTCTGCGCCTCGCCGCTGGAGCCCATGCCGTAACCCTTGATGGTCTTGGCCAGGATCACGGTCGGACGGCCGTTGGCGTTGTGGGTGGCTTCGTGATAGGCGGCGTACACCTTGTGCGGGTCGTGGCCGCCACGGTTCAGCGCCCAGATCTCGTCGTCGGACATGCTGGCCACCATCTCGCGCAGCTCCGGGTACTTGCCGAAGAAGTGTTCGCGAACGTAGGCGCCGTCCTTGGACTTGAAGGTCTGGTAGTCGCCGTCGACGCACTCGTCCATGCGCTTTTTCAGCAGGCCCTTGGTGTCCATCGCCAGCAGCGGGTCCCAACGGGAACCCCATACCACTTTCAGCACGTTCCAGCCGGAACCGCGGAAGTCGCCTTCCAGTTCCTGGATGATCTTGCCGTTACCGCGTACCGGGCCGTCCAGACGCTGCAGGTTGCAGTTGATCACGAACACCAGGTTGTCGAGGCCTTCGCGGGCCGCCAGCGCGATCGCGCCCAGCGATTCCGGCTCGTCCATCTCGCCGTCGCCGCAGAAGCACCACACCTTGCGACCCGGCGTCTTGGCCAGGCCACGGCTTTCCAGGTACTTCAGGAAGCGCGCCTGGTAGATCGCCATCAACGGGCCCAGGCCCATCGACACGGTCGGGAACTGCCAGAAGTCTTCCATCAGCCACGGGTGCGGATAGGAGGACAGGCCGCCGCCGTCCACTTCCTGGCGGAAGCTGTCCAGCTGCTCTTCGTTGAGACGGCCTTCGAGGTAGGCACGCGCGTACACGCCCGGGGAGATGTGGCCCTGGAAGTACACCAGATCGCCTTCCTGCTCGTCGTTGTGGGCGCGCCAGAAGTGGTTGAAGCCGACGTCGTACAGGGTGGCGGAGGACTGGAAGGAGGCAATGTGGCCACCCAGTTCCAGGTCTTTCTTGCCGGCGCGCAGCACCAGGGCCATCGCGTTCCAGCGGTTGATGGAGCGGATGCGGTGCTCCATCTCGTGATTGCCGGGGGACTTTTGCTCTTTGCCCACCGGGATAGTATTCAGGTATGCAGTCGTCGCCTCGAACGGCAGGTGTGCGCCACGGCGACGGGTACGTTCGACCATTTTCTCCAGCAGGAAGTGGGCACGCTCGGCGCCGTCACTATCCAGTACAGACTCCAGCGCATCGGTCCATTCGTGCGTTTCAACCGGATCGATATCGTCAGGGTAGATTGCTGCCATCTCACATCCTCACTTTTTATTTTCAGTTCACTACCCGGTTGGGCAGCGTCTGCTGTCATGACATTGGGTGCCTTGGTAAAGGCTTTACAGAACTGCGTCGGATTATAATCGAACAATTCCGCAAATAAAATTTGCGAAAGTGAAAAGTTTCTTACATAGCGCAGAGTGTAAATCCTGCCGATTTCCACGCGAAGTGGGCAATTGGGGATATCACTCAAAATCGGCTTTTTCGGCAGCGATATTGCACTGCAATATGTTGTTTTTTTGCGATTATTCGCGGAACGAAGGCAGGCAGGGCAGAAAGCGCCGGCAGCACGCTGCGGAGCGTGGCCGGACGCGGGGCGGGCGTCAGCGCGGCTTGGCCGGATGCTGGCTGTCGATTTCGCGCAAACGCGCCTCGACGGTGGAGCGCAGGTAGAAGTCGTCGCCGCCGGCGCGGCTGGCGAGCTGGTACTGGATGCGCGCCGATTCAAACTCCTGTTCGATATAGAACGCGTGGCCGAGCGCGGCGTGGTAGCGCAGCGCGTCACCCTCGCCGTAGCTGCGCGCCGCCAGCCGCCACAGCGCGGCATTGTCGGGCGCGCGCTTCAGCGCCAGCTCGATCTGCTGCCGCGCCTCGGCGCTGCGCCGCGCCTGCAGCAGGGTGTCGATGCGCGCCAGCCACAGCGCGTCGTTGGACGGGAATTGCTGCAGCGCCTGCTGATAGCGCGCCAGCGCGCCGTCAAGGTTGGCCGCAGCGCGCTGGATGTCGCCGTCCAGCAGCAGCAGCGCCGGATGCGGCGGCAGTTGCCGCTGCGCGCTGGCCAGCGCCTGCTGCGCCTCGTCGTAGCGGCCCAGCTGCAGCAGCGCGCGCGCGAGGCCGTAGTAGGTGGCACCAGGCTGCAGGAAGCGGCCGGCGGCCAGCGCGGTGCGGTAGTGGCGCTCAGCCTCGGCGGCGCCGAGGGTGGCGAGGCGCAGCTTCTCGCGCATCAGCAGGAAGTCCGGGCTGTCGGCACGCATGCGCAGCGGATAGGCCTGCGCGCGGTTCTGCGCCTCGCTGACGCGCTCGCCGGTCAGCGGGTGGGTGCGCAGGAAGCCGAAGGCGTTGTTGTCGTTGTGGCGGTGGGTCTGCTGCAGGCGGTCGAAAAAGCCGGCCATGCTGCGCGCGTCGAAACCGGCGGCGGTCAGGTACTGCATGCCGATGCGGTCGGCCTCGCGTTCGAAATCGCGCGAATAGGCCAGCTGGCGGCTGGCGGCGAGGCCGACGCCGGCGTTGACCATGCCGGCGCTGACATCGCCGTTGGAGGCATTGGACGCCAGCACCCCGGCCAGGATCGCCGCCAGCATCAGCAGGTGGCGGTTACCCTCGCCCTCCTGCATCCGCGCCAGATGGCGCTGGCTGACGTGGGCGATCTCGTGCGCCAGCACCGAGGCCAGTTCGCCCTCACTCTGCGTCGCCAGCAGCAGGCCGCTGTGCACGCCGATCACGCCGCCGGGCAGCGCGAAGGCGTTGATGCTGCGGTCGTTGACGGCGAAGAAGGCGAAGCGCATTCCCGGCAGCTGCGCGCCGGCGGCCAGCCGCCCGCCGAGGTCGGCGAGGTAGGCGTTGACCTCGGCGTCATCGATCACGTCGCCGTCGCCGCGCAGCGAGCGCAGGATGTCGCGGCCGATGCGGTTTTCCTCCGCCTGCGGCAGGGCGGACTCGGCCACCGTGCCGAGGCTGGGCAGGTCGTTGTGGGCGGACAGCGGCGGCGCGGCCAGGGCGGCGAGCAGGCTGGCGACGAGCAGGGCACGGCGGGAGTGTCGTTTCATGCCGCTATGATAGCCAGCGGCGGCCGGAAGTTGCACGCGGCGCGTGGTTTTCAGATCTGGTAGTCGCTGCCGAGGCACAGCTGCTGGATGGCGATGTGGGTGGACAGGTGCAGGCGGCCATCAAAGCGCGCCGCCAGTCCGGCGCGCTTGCACACGTCCAGCACCGGGCCCTTGACCTCGGCCAGGTGCAGGCGGATGCCGCGCTCGGCGAGGCCGTCGTCCAGCCGCTCCAGCATCGCCAGCGCGGTCATGTCGAGGCGGTTCACCGCGCTCATCACCAGCAGCAGGCTGTGGCTGTCCGGGCTGGCGGCGGCCAGTTGCTGGATGGCATTGCCGACGTGGCGGGCATTGCCGAAGAACAGGCTTTCGTCGACGCGCAGCAGCAGCACGCCGGGCAGCGGCTCGGTGTGGTAGCGCAGCACGTTGCGGAAGTGCTCGGTGCCGGGCACCCGCCCCAGCACCGCGATGTGCGGCCGGCTGCTGCGCATCAGCCACACCGACAGCGAAATCACCACCCCGGCGACGATGCCGGCATCGACGCCCAGCGCCAGCACCAGCAGGAAGGTGACGGCAAACGCCACCGCGTCGGCGCGTTCGGTGCGCCATGCCGCACGCAGCGCGGAAAAATCGATCATCACCGCCACCGAGGCGATGATGGTGGCGGCCAGCACCGCCAGCGGCAGATTGGCCAGCAGCCCGGTGGCGGTGCCCAGCAGCAGCACCATCAGCGCGGCGGTGATCAGCGACGCCAGCTGGGTATTGGCGCCGGCGTCGGCATTGACCACCGAGCGGGTCAGGCCGCCGGTGACCGGAAAGCCGCCGCTAAGGCCGGCGCCGAGATTGCACAGCCCCAGCGCCAGCAGCTCGCGGTCGGGGTCGATGGTCTCGCGCCGCGGCGCGGCCAGCATCTGCGCCACCGACAGGCTCTGCACGTAGTTGATCAGCGCGATGAAGAAGGAAGGCATCACCAGCGGCGCGAGGCCCAGCGACGGCAAGGCCGCCAGCCGCAGCGCCGGCAGCCCGCCCGGCACCACGCCGACCACCGGCAGTTGCGCCTGCCAGCCGGCCAGCGTCACCGCCAGCAGGCCGCCGAGCACCACCAGCATCGGCGCGGTGCGCGACAGCGTGCGCGCCACGCCGGATGCCAGCCCCAGCGCGTGCAGCAGACTGGCCAGATAGCGCCGCGCCAGCACCAGCAGCAGCAGCGCGATCAGCCCCAGCAGCAAGGCCAGCGGATTGAGCGCCGCGACATGGGCGAGGAAGGCCTGCGTGATCTCCGGCAGGCTGGCGCCGCCGGCGCGGAAGCCGGCCAGCGGCGCCAGCTGCGACAGCACGATCAACAGCGCCGAGGCGGCGGTGAAACCGGCCAGCACCGGCTGCGACAGCGCGTCGGCGAGGAAACCGAGGCGCAGCAGGCCGAACAGGAACAGCATGGCGCCGGACAGCAGCGCCAGCCAGATGGCCGCCAGCAGGTAGTCGTCGCTGCCGGCTGCGGCCAACCTTGACAGCGTCGCCGCCACCAGCAGCGAGGTCACCGCCATCGGCCCCACCGACTGCGCGTGGCTGCCGCCGCTGAACGCGTACAGCAGCAGCGGCAGCAGGCTGGCGTAGAGGCCGGCTTCCGGCGGTAGGCCGGCCACCAGCGCATAGGCCAGCCCCTGCGGCACCAGCAGCAGGGTGACGATCACCCCGGCGCTGACATCGCCGGGTAGGTCGGCACGGCGGTAGTGGCGCAGCCAGCGCGGCAGCCAGTTCATCGCGACAGCGCTTTGTCCAGCGGCCGGAACAACAGCATGCCCACCACCATCGCCAGCACGAACAGCAGCCCCGGCCATTGCAGGCTGCCCAGCAGCACCAGCCCCGGGCCGGGACAGATGCCGGCGATGCCCCAGCCGATGCCGAACAGCACGCTGCCCAGCACCAGCCGCGGCGTGATGCCGCTCTTGCCCGGCAGGTGGATGGGCGCGCCCGACCACGACGGCAGCTGGCGATGGCTGCGCGACTCGGCGAGGCGGAACAGCGGCAGGCCGACGGCGATGGCGCCGCCCATCACCAGCGCCAGCGACGGATCCCACTGTCCGGCGAGATCGAGAAAGCCGATCACCTTTTGCGGATTGCTCATCCCCGACAGCAGCAGGCCGATACCAAACAGCAGGCCGATGGCAAACGCCTGCCCTGCTTGTGCATGGTGTTTCATCTTGTTCTCCTCACACCAGCAGGTGGCGCAGCAGGTAGACCGCGGCAAAGCCGGCCCCCATGAACGACAGCGTCGCCACCAGCGAGCGCGGCGACAGCCGCGACAGGCCGCAGACGCCGTGGCCGCTGGTGCAGCCGGAGGCAAAGCGGGTGCCGATGCCGACCAGCAGCCCGGCCAGCAGCAGCTGCGGGGTATCGACCATCATCCGGACCGCCGGCAGCTCGCCGCGCAGCAGCAGGTACAGCGCCGGCGCCAGCAGCAGGCCGCCGACAAAGGCGACGCGCACGGCACGGTCCGGCGCGCCATCCACCAGCCCGCCCAGCAGGCCGCTGATGCCGGCAATGCGTCCCAGCCCCAGCGCCATCCACGCCGCGGCCAACCCGATCAGCATGCCGCCGGCCAGTGCCGCCAGCAGCGCCGCCGGATCCCAGATGATGTTCATGGTGTGACTCCTCGATCAGGGTGACGGCGGTTTCGGCCCCGCGTCGTCGGCACAAAACAGGCTGTGCAGCGTGCCGAGGATGGCCATCGCCTCCTGGCTGGCTACACTGTAGTAGATCCACTTGCCCTCGCGCCGGGTGTTGACCAGCGCCTCGTTGCGCAGCACGCCCAACTGCTGCGACAGCGTCGGCTGGCGGATACCGGTCAGCCGCTCCAGCTCGGACACGCTCTTCTCGCCGTCCACCAGCTGGCACAGCAGCAGCAGCCGGTCTTCGTTGGCCAGGCTTTTCAGCAGGCTGGTGGCGCGTGACGCGTTGTCATGCAAGATACTCAGATCCATGGTGGGTATTTCCTCCTGTCTGTCTTGTTATTTTATCGCAGCGCGTTTTTATTATATTTACAAATATAATGTTACGCAATATATTGACTGCACTACCTGTCCTGCCACGAGGAGTCACGATGAATCCCCAAGTCCACGCCAGTTTCGATCCCGTCACCTGGACCATCAGCTATGTGGTGTACGACCAGCGCGGCGGCCATGCGGCGATCATCGACCCGGTGCTGGACTACGATCCCAAGTCCGGACGCACCGCCACCACCGCCGCCGACCGGCTGCTGGCCTTCGTGCGCGAGCAGCAGCTGACGCTGGACTGGATCATCGAAACCCACGCCCACGCCGACCACCTGTCCGCCGCCGCCTACCTGAAACAGCAGCTGGGCGGCCGCATCGCCATCGGCCAGCAGATCGACGGCGTGCAGCGCGTGTTCAAGGGCATTTTCAATCTCGAAACCGGCTTCGCCACCGACGGTCGGCAATTTGACCACCTTTTTGCCGATGGCGACACCTTTGCCATCGGCCAGTTGCAGGCGCAGGCCATCGCGGTGCCCGGCCACACTCCGGCCGACATGGCCTATCACATCGGCGACGCGATCTTTGTCGGCGATACCCTGTTCCTGCCCGATGTCGGCACCGCGCGCTGCGACTTCCCCGGCGGCAATGCCGCGGCACTATACCGCTCCATCCGCCGGCTGTTGTCGTTTCCTGACCACACCCGGCTGTTCATGTGTCACGACTACCCGCCGGAAGGCCGCGCGCCACAGTGGCAGTGCACGGTGGCCGAGCAACGCGCACACAACATCCACGTCCACGACGGCATCAGCGAGGCCGACTTCGTGCAGCTGCGCGAGGCGCGCGACGCGACGCTGGCGATGCCGGTGCTGATCCTGCCGGCGATCCAGGTCAATATCCGCGCCGGCCAGCTGCCGCCGGCCGAGGACAATGGCACCGCCTACTTAAAGATTCCGCTGAATCTGCTGTAAACTGCAGCCATCGTGATGACATCGGGCGCGCGGCGACCCGTACCCTAATGGACCCCTATCCCTTACCCCCGGCACCGGCGCGACTGGTGCACGAACGCGGCGTGCCGGCCTTCGGCATGTACCGCGGTACCGTCGAACAACTGTCGTGGCAGGCGCTGAAGGCGCCGCTGGCCAAGCAATTGACGCGCCAGCTGCACCACAAGCGCTGGCAATACGCCGCCATCGGCCACGCCGACTTCTTCATCGGCGTGGCGGTGGTCGATACCGGCTGGTGCGGCAGTGCCTTTGCCTACCTGTTCGATCGCCGCCGCCGCGAGCTGGTCGCCAGCTTCAGCAGCAACGGCCTGCCACTGGTGTCCACCCGCATCGAGAACCGCAGCTTTGGCGACGCCACCTTCCGCCAGGGCAAGAACTGCATCGCCTTCCGCCGCGCCGACAAGCGCCTGGAGCTGACCGTCAACACCCCGGCGCTGCAACTGGCGGCACACATCGCGCTGCCGGCACCGCACAGCGTGATGGCCGCCATCGCCCCCGCCAACTGGCTGGCGCACGCCACCCACAAGAGCAGCGCGCTGCCGATCAGCGGCTTTGCCGACTGCGGCGGCCGGCAGCTGGTGCTGGATGACGCCATCGCCAGCCTCGACGCCTCCAACGGCCTGCTGGCGCGCGACACCGCGTGGCGCTGGGCCAGCGCCCACGACCACCGCATCGGCTTCAACCTGCAGCAGGGCTATATGGGCGACGCCGAAAACGCGGTGTGGCTGGACGGCGTGCCGCACCGCGTCGGCCCCGCCCGCTTCGACTTCGACGCCGTGCAGCCGCTGGCACCGTGGCAGATCAGCACCGACGACGGCGCGGTGGCGCTGACCTTCACCCCGGAAGGCGCGCGCCAGCACGACCAGGACCTGCTGATTGCCGCCAGCCGCTACCTGCAGCCGATCGGCTGTTTCAGCGGCCGCATCATCCACCCGCACACCGGCGTCGCGCACGAGGTGTCGCAGCTGCTCGGCATCACCGAAGACCACCACTCGCGCTGGTAGCCCCCGCCTGCGGCCAACGTTGGCCGCAGGCGGCGAACGCTGCGCCGTGCCGCCTGTCTCATGATGCAGGGAGCAGCCGTCTACCGGCTGCGGCCGCGGCCGTCCCGCTGCGGCGCCTTGCCTGGAGTGCGGCCAACCATGTTCGACAAGATCCTGATCGCCAACCGTGGCGAAATCGCGCTGCGCGTGCTGCGCGCCTGTCACGAGCTGGGCATCAAGACGGTGGTGGTGCACTCCGAGGCCGACCGCGACACCAAGTACGTGAAACTGTCCGACGAATCGGTGTGCATCGGCCCGCCGCCGGCGGCGCACAGCTACCTGCACATCCCGGCCATCATCGCCGCCGCCGAGGTCACCCGCGCGCAGGCGATCCACCCCGGCTACGGCTTCCTGTCGGAAAACGCCCACTTCTCGCAGTGCGTGGAGGAATCCGGCTTCGTGTTCATCGGCCCGCGCGCCGACACCATCCGCCTGATGGGCGACAAGGTGTCGGCCAAGCAGGCGATGCTGGCCGCCGGCGTGCCGTGCGTGCCCGGCTCCGACGGCGCGCTGCCGGACAACGACAAGGCGGTGCTGAAGATCGCCGCCAAGATCGGCTACCCGCTGCTGATCAAGGCCGCCGCCGGCGGTGGCGGCCGCGGCATGCGCGTGGTGCCGCACGCCGGCGAGCTGCTGGCGGCGATCCAGACCACGCAGCGCGAGGCCGAGGCCGCCTTCGGCAACGGCAGCGTGTACCTGGAACAATACCTGCCGGCGCCGCGCCATATCGAGATCCAGATCCTGGCCGACGAGCACGGCAACGCCGTGCATCTGGGCGAACGCGACTGTTCGCTGCAGCGCCGCCACCAGAAGGTGATCGAGGAGGCGCCCGCCCCCGGCATCAGCGCCGCCCAGCGCAAGAAAATCGGCGAGGCCTGCGCCGACGCCTGCCGTCGCATCGGCTACCGCGGCGCCGGCACCTTCGAATTCCTGTACCAGGACGGCAAGTTCTACTTCATCGAGATGAACACCCGGGTGCAGGTCGAGCATCCGGTGACCGAGATGATCACCGGCATCGACATCGTGCAGGAGCAGATCCGCGTCGCCGCCGGCCTGCCGCTGCGCTTCCGGCAACAGGACATCCACTTCCGCGGCCACGCCATGGAGTGCCGCCTCAACGCCGAGCACGCGTTCAGCTTCCGGCCGTCGCCGGGGTGCATCGAGCACTACCACCCCGCCGGCGGCCCCGGCATCCGCATCGACTCGCACATCTACCAGGGCTATCAGGTGCCACCGCACTATGATTCGATGATCGGCAAGCTGATCGCCTACGGCGACGACCGCGCACAGGCGATGGCGCGGATGCGCGGGGCGTTGCGCGAGCTGGCGATCAGCGGCATCGACACCAATCTCCCGCTGCACCAGCTGCTGCTCAGCGACCCCGGCGTCATCGCCGGCAGCACCAGCATCCACTATCTGGAACAATGGCTGGCCGCGCACCAACAATCGACACCAGGATAAAAACGATGCCCGACGCCACGCTGCAACTGCGCCCGGCGCACCCCGACGATGCCGCCGACCTCGCCCGTCTCAGCGGCGAGCTGGGCTATCCCGCCAGCGCGGCACAACTGCGACAGCGGCTGGCCATACTGCTGGCGGCACCGCAACAGCACTTCGTCTGCATCGCGCAATGGCAGGGGGAGACCTGCGGCTGGATTCACGGCTTTGTGCGGCCGTTGCTGGAGTCCGACACCTGCGTCGAGCTGGGCGGGCTGGTCGTGGCGGCGGCACAACGCGGCCACGGTATCGGCAGCGCGCTGCTGGCGGCATGCGAGCAGTGGGCGAAAACGCAGGGCATCCACCAGCTCGGCTTGCGCAGCGCCGAGCACCGCCAGGATGCGCACCGCTTTTACCGGCAGCACGGTTATGTCCATGTCAAAACCTCGCTCACGCTGCGCAAAACCCTGGCATCAGACGGCGCCCCCCGCTGACAAAGCCGGCACGAGACCGTCGCCAAAACCCGTGGTAGCATGGCGCCCGACCCCGATAGAGCAAACACACCAATCCCGTGCCCCTGCCCGCTACCCGCGGGCAAACTTCAAGACAGGAGAACACCATGGGCCTGCTTAACAGCTTGCTGGAACACAACCGCGCCTTCGTCGAAGCGCGCGAATACGAGCAATTTTCCACCGACAAATTCCCGGACAAGAACCTGGTCGTGCTGTCCTGCATGGACGCCCGGCTGGTGGAACTGCTGCCCAAGGCGATGGGGCTGAAGAACGGCGACTTCAAACTGATCAAGAACGCCGGCGCGCTGGTCACCCACCAGTGGGGCTCGGTGATGCGCTCGCTGCTGGTCGCGGTGTACGAACTGCGCGCCGAGGAAATCTGCATCGTCGCCCACCACGATTGCGGCATGCGCGCCATCGATCCGAACCGCATCCTGGACCATGCGCAGGAACGCGGCGTGTCGGCGGACACCATCGCCACCCTGCGCGGCGCCGGCATCGACCTGGACGCGTGGCTGAAGGGTTTCGACAACGTGCAGGACAGCGTGCGCCACACCGTGGCCACCATCCGCAGCCATCCGCTGATGCCGAAAGACATCCCGGTACACGGCCTGGTGATCCACCCGGCCACCGGCGCGCTGGACGTGATCGTCGATGGCAACCAGCCCGGCTGAACACCCGCCGCGCATCGGCGTGTTCGGCGGCACCTTCGACCCGCTGCACGCCGCCCACCTGCGCCTGGCGCGCGCCTTTCGCGACGAGCTGGCGCTGGACGAGGTGCGGCTGATCCCGGCCGGCCAACCCTACCACCGCGACCGTGCCCCGCACGCCAGCGCCGCACAGCGGCTGGCGATGCTGGACGCGGCGCTGGCCACCGAGGCACCCGGTCTGGTCAGCGACGACCGCGAGGTGTGCCGCGCGCGCCCCGCCTACACCGTCGACACGCTGCAGGAGCTGCGCGACGAGCTGGGCGACAAGGCCGAGCTGTGGTTCCTGATCGGCGGCGATTCGCTGCAACAGCTGCACACCTGGCAACGTTGGCCGCAGCTGCTGCAACTGGCCAACCTCGCCGTCGCCATCCGTCCCGGCTTTGTTGCGGCCAGGCTTGATCCGGCTGTCGCCACCCTGTGGCAGGCGCGGCAAGTATCTGATTTTTCAAATCGAACGCCTTCCGGTACAATCCGCGCCTTGGACTTGCCGCCCATCACCCTCTCTGCCACCGACATCCGCCAGCAACTGGCGGCGGGGCAGGACTGCAGCGCGCTGCTGCCAGCGGCGGTGCTGGCTTATATCCGCCGGCACCGGCTATACCGCTGAAGCACACAGCGCAACACGCGGCGGCAAGCAGGATTTGCACTGGCCGGCGGTTGCCGGCCGTTTGCTCTTTTGCGGAACCTCTGGCCACGCCGGGCGCTGACGCGTCGCCACGTCCCCTGACACCGAATCACAAGGATGCACATGGAAGTTCAAGAAATCGTCAAACTGGCCATCAACGCGCTGGAAGACGTTAAAGGTAAAAACATCGTCTCGCTGGACACCAGCAAGCTGACCTCGCTGTTCTCGCACCTGATCGTCGCCACCGGCGACTCCAACCGTCAGGTGAAGGCGCTGGCCAACAACGTGGCGGTGGATCTGAAGGCCGCCGGTATCGAGCTGGTCGGCACCGAAGGCCACGAAAGCGGCGAGTGGGTACTGGTCGATGCCGGCGACGTGGTCATCCACGTGATGCTGCCGGCGGTACGCGACTACTACGACATCGAGGCACTGTGGGGCGGCCAGAAGCCGTCGTTCGTGCCGGTCGGCGGTCGTCCGTGGGATGCCACCGCAGCGGAGTAATCCCCGCCCTGCCGTGATCGCAAGCGCACCGCCCAGGCGGTGCGTTGTGCTTTGCGGCCAACCTTTTGCCCTGTAGCCCTGCCATGAAAATTACCCTGCTGGCCGTCGGCACCAAGATGCCGCGCTGGGTGGACGAAGCGTTCAACGACTACGCCAAGCGCTTTGGCCGCGACATCAGCTTCGAGCTGAAAGAGATCAAGCCGGAGAAGCGCGGCGGCGGCGTCACCGCCGAGAAAGGCATCGCCGCCGAGCACGAGCGCATCGTGGCGGCCATTCCGCCGCGCAGCAAGCTGCTGATCCTCGACGAGCGCGGCAAGAACTGGACCTCGGTGCAGCTGGCCGGCGCGATGAAGGAATGGATGGCCGGCGGCGACGACATCTGCATCGTCATCGGCGGTGCCGACGGGCTGTCGCAGGAACTGAAAGCCAGCGCCGACATCATGCTGCAGCTGTCGGCGATGACGCTGCCGCACGGCATGGTGCGCGTGCTGCTGGCCGAGCAGCTGTACCGCGCCTACTCCATCCTCAACAACCACCCCTACCACCGCGAATAAGCGCACCGGTTGCGGCCAAGCTTGGCCGCAGCCTCACGCCGCCGGCCGCCAGGCTGCGACATTTTGCCGCATTCCCGCCTGCGCCGGCCGCGCCTAGACTGGCGTCCTGTTTCCCCATACCGGACCGACCATGAAATCCCTGCTCCTCGCCCTCGGCCTGCTGCTTGCCAGCGGCACCACCCTCGCCCACGTCACCCTGGAAAGCCGCGACGCCGTCGCCGGCAGCAGCTACAAGGGCGTGCTGCGCCTGCCGCACGGCTGCAACGGCAGCGCCACCACCAGTGTGCGCGTGCAACTGCCGGACGGCTTCCGCCTCGCCAAACCGATGCCCAAGGCCGGCTGGCAGCTGCAAACGGTGCGCGCCGCGGTGACGCCGTTCGACAACCACGGCCAGACGGTGCGCGAGGACGTGCGCGAGATCGTGTGGTCCGGCGGCCAGCTGCGCGACGATTTCTACGACGAATTCGTGTTCCGTGGCACCCTGCCCGACCGTGCCGGCGAAACCGCCTGGTTCAAGGTGATCCAGCAGTGCGGCACCCAGGAAATCCGCTGGCAGCAGCTGCCGCAGGACGGCGGCAACGGCGAGTTTCCCGCCACCGGCGTCAAGCTGCAGCCGGCACCAGCGGCGGCACACGTGCACTAACGCTTAACAATCGCGGCGGCGGCGAACGGTCGCCGCGATTTGTCGCATTTAATTTAAACACTTTTACAACAAATCTAAGGACAGCCGATCCCGGGCATCGCCCTGCCCCTGCTCGACATACGTCATTGACATAAAAAAGACCACTACGCCGGTGACGACGCAACTGGAAAATGGCCACTTCACTCAGTAACATGAAGGTATCGCTCCTTCACCCTGAGCCTGAGTTCTTTACATCATGACGAACCGCCTGTTACTGACCATCGTGCTGCTGCTGGCCACAAGCCCGGTGCTGGCACTCGGTCCCCTGCCCGCCGATGATTTCCTCGCCGACGCGGTGCGCCCCGGTCTCGGCGCCACCCTCAGCTTCGATGCCCTGCCGGAACCACCGCCGGCGCCCGAGTCACGCGGTGACGCGGTGCCGGCCGTCAAGACCCCGGCCTATAACCGGCAACAGGCGGCGCTGTTCAACAAGCTGATCAATCAGGTGGCACGCGAGCACAAGCTGGATCCGCAGCTGCTGCACGCCATTGTCACCGTCGAATCCGGCTACAACCCGGTGGCGACCTCGCCCAAGGGCGCGCAGGGGCTGATGCAGCTGATGCCGGACACCGCCGCCCGTTTCGGCGTGCGCAATCCGGCGGACCCGCTACAGAGCCTGCGCGGCGGCGCACGTTACCTGCGCTTCCTGCAGGGCCACTTCAAGCAGGACATGACCCTGGTGATCGCCGCCTACAACGCCGGCGAGGGTGCGGTCGGCAAATACCGCAACACCATCCCGCCGTATCGCGAGACCCGCGAATACGTGGCCAAGGTGCTGGCGTCCTACGAGTCGCGCGCCGGCCAGCCGCTGGTGCCCTCGCGCCAGCCACGCTTCCAGCTGATCCTGCCGCCGCCGCTGTTCCCGCTGTAAGGCGGCCAGCCGCCACAAACAAAAGCCCCTGTCCGCGGACGAGGGGCTTTTGTTTGGCCGGCACGTTGCAACTCAGCGTGCGGCGAGGCTGGCGGCCAGCCGTTTCAGGCTGTGCCAGGCGTCGCCCTGCGCCACGCCCTTGATCTGGCGGTCGATGCGCGCGCACTCGGTCAGCGCCTGCATCAGCCGCGCGCCGCCGATGCGCTTCAGCGCCGGCTCCGCCAGCCGCTGCTTGTCCCCCCACAGCCGCAATTCATTGGCCATGTCGCGCACGCCACGGCCGTCCTTCAGGCCGCGCCCCAGCTTGATCAGCATGCGCACGTCCTCGGTAAACGACCACAACACCAGCACCGGCGCCTCGCCCTCCGCCTCCAGCCCGTCCAGCATGCGCGCGGCGCGCGCCACGTCGCCGGCGAGCCAGCTCTCGGACAAATGAAAGACGTCGAAGCGCGCCACGTTGGCCACCGCGTCGCGGATGTCGGCCAGGCTCAGCTCGCCCTGCGGGTACAGCAGCGCCAGCTTGTCGATTTCCTGCTTCGCCGCCAGCAGGTTGCCCTCCACCCGGTCGGCAAAGAAGCTGGCCGCGTCATGGCCCAGGGTCTGGCCTTGGCGCTGCAGCCGCCGCGCGATCCACGCCGGCAGCTCGTGGCGGCCCACCGGTTTGGCCTCGGTGATCACCGCGCTCTTTTCCAGCGCGGCAAACCACTTGCTCTTCTGCTGGCTGCGGTCCAGCTTCGGCAGTTGCAGCAGGGTGATGGTGTCCGGCGGTGGGCTGGCGGCCAACCTTTGCAGCGCCTCGCCGCCCTCCACCCCCGGCTTGCCGCCGGGAATGCGGATTTCCAGCAGCTTGAGGCTGGCAAACAGCGACACGCTGCTCATCGCGTCAGTCAGCTGCGACCAGTCGAAATGCGCGCCCTCCACCGTCAGCACCTCGCGCTCGGCATAGCCGGCCTGTCGTGCGCGGCTACGCAGCGCGTCGGCGGCCTCCAGCGCCAGCAGCGCTTCCTCGCCGTGGATCACGTACAGCGGCGCCAGCGTGCGCGCCAGCTGCGTGATGAAGGCGTCAGGGCTTAATGCTGGCATTGCCCGGTTTCGGCAGGTAGGCGAGACGGTGCATCAGCTGCTCGGCGGCATCGCGGCGCATGTCTTCCAGCAACAGCGCTTCCTCGCGCTCCTTGCCCAGCACCGCGCTGTCGCTGTAGCTCAGCTCGCGGCGCACCACCACCGTCAGTGGCAACGGCATGTCCTCGCCCTTGCGCTGCACGCTGGCCTCGACACGGTAGGTGAGCAGGTATTCGTTGACCTTGCCGCCGCGGTTGATGGTCAGGATGTCCTTGGCATTGGCGGTGCTGTCGATGGTCAGTACCACCTCGGCGTCGGCGGCACGGCTTTGCAGCTGCACGCGACCGTCGCGCTGCAGCGCGCTTTGCAGCGGCTCGGCCAGGTTGCCCGCCTGCTGGATGGCGATGCTGGCAAACGGCAGCGGCGTCAGCGGCGCCGACAGCCCGCGCAGGTGAAAGCCGCAGGCGCTCAGCGCCAGCAGGGCGCCGGCCAGCAGCGTGCTCTTGATCAGTCGGTTCATACGACACTCCGGTGTGCGCCGCGGTGACAAGGCGGCTGACGGGCATACCGTCAGCCGCCTTGTTGCGTTACGGCGTATTGCTAGCAGGATTAAACGACGATGTTCACCAGGCGGCCCGGCACCACGATGATCTTCTTGGCCGGCTTGCCTTCCATGAACTTGATCACGTTGTCGTGCGCCAGCGCGGCGGCTTCGATCACGTCCTTGCCGGCGTCGGCGGCGACGGTGACACTGCCGCGCAGCTTGCCGCACACCTGCACCATCAGCTCGATCTCGCTCTTCACCAGCGCGCTCTCGTCCACCTGCGGCCAGGCCTGCGCCAGCAGCTCGGTGCCCGGACGCAGTTCGCTCCAGATCGCCTCGGTGATGTGCGGCACGATCGGCGACAGCAGCACGGTGACCGCTTCCAGCACTTCCTGCGCCACGGCGCGGCCAACGTCACCGCTGGTATCGGCCTTGTCCAAGGTATTGAGCAGCTCCATCACCGCGGCGATGGCGGTGTTGAACTGCAGACGGCGGCCGTAGTCGTCGGCCACTTTCTGGATGGTGCTGTGCAGCTTGAAGCGCAGCTCTTTCTGGCTGGCGTTCAGCTCGCCGCCGGCGTAAGCGGTGGTGATGCCGGCGGCCACGTGCTCGCGGCTGAGTTTCCACAGCCGTTTCAGGAAGCGGAACGCACCCTCCACGCCGGCGTCGGACCATTCCAGCGACTGCTCCGGCGGCGCGGCAAACATCATGAACAGGCGCGCGGTGTCGGCGCCGTAGTTTTCGATGAATTCCTGCGGATCGACGCCGTTGTTCTTGGACTTGGACATCTTCTCGATGCCGCCGACCACCACCGGCTGGCCGTCGACGCGGTGGGTCGCGCCCACGATCTTGCCCTTGGCGTCGCGTTCCAGCACCACGTCCTGCGGCGCGATCCAGTCCTTGCTGCCGTTAGGCAGGTCGCGGTAGAAGGTCTCGCAGATCACCATGCCCTGTGTCAGCAGGCTCTTGAACGGCTCGTCGCTGTCCACCAGGCCTTCGTCGCGCATCAGCTTGTGGAAGAAGCGCGCGTACAACAGGTGCAGGATGGCGTGTTCGATGCCGCCGACGTACTGGTCCACCTGCAACCAGTAGTTGGCCGCATGCTTGTCCAGCATCGCGGTGTCGCAAGCCGGGCTGGCGTAGCGCGCGTAGTACCAGCTGGACTCCACGAAGGTGTCCATGGTGTCGGTTTCGCGGCGGGCTTCGCCACCGCAAGTCGGGCAAGTGGTCTCGTAGAATTCCGGCATCTTGGCCAGCGGCGAACCGGCGCCATCGGGAATCACGTTTTCCGGCAAGACCACCGGCAGCTGCTCGGCCGGTACCGGCACGTCGCCGCAGCACGGGCAGTGGATGATCGGAATCGGGCAGCCCCAGTAGCGCTGGCGGCTGATGCCCCAGTCGCGCAGGCGGTACTGGGTTTTCTTGGCACCGGCGGACTTGGCTTCCAGATCGGCGACGATGGCGTCAAAGGCGGCGGCAAAGTCCAGACCGTCGTACTTGCCGCTGTTGACGGTTTTCAGGCCTTCCTTGGCGCCGTACCAGTCTTGCCACTGGCTGGCGTCGAAATTGTCGTCGCCGCTGACCGGGGCGTACACCTGGGTGATCGGCAGGCGGTACTTGTTGGCGAATTCGAAGTCGCGCTCGTCGTGCGCCGGCACCGCCATCACCGCGCCTTCGCCGTAGCCCCACAGCACGTAGTTGGCGATCCACACCGGCAGCTTGGCGCCGGTCAGCGGATGGATGACGAACAGGCCGGTATCGACGCCCTTCTTCTCCATCTTGGCCACGTCGGCCTCGGCCACCGAGCCGGCCTTGCACTCGGCGATGAACGCCTGCAGTGCCGGGTTGGCCGCAGCGGCCTGCGTCGCCAGCGGATGCTCGGCGGCGACGGCGACATAGGTGGCGCCCATCAGCGTGTCGGGACGGGTGGTGTACACCTTCATCACGCCGTCGTGGCCGATGCTGTCCGTGTCGTAGGCAAAGGACACGTCGGAGCCGAAGCTCTTGCCGATCCAGTTGCGCTGCATGGTCTTCACCTGTTCCGGCCAGCCGTCCAGCTTGTCCAGATCATTCAGCAGCTCGTCGGCGTACTTGGTGATGGCAAAGTAGTACATCGGGATTTCACGCTTTTCCACCAGCGCGCCGGAGCGCCAGCCGCGGCCGTCGACCACCTGCTCGTTGGCCAGCACGGTCTGGTCGACCGGGTCCCAGTTCACCACCCCGTTTTTCTTGTAGATGATGCCCTTCTGGAACAGGCGGGTGAACAGCCACTGCTCCCAGCGGTAGTAGTCGGGCTTGCAGGTGGCCAGCTCGCGATCCCAGTCCAGCGCAAAGCCGAGGCTGTCCAGCTGCTTTTTCATGTACTCGATGTTGGCGTAGGTCCACGCCGCCGGCGCGCCGCCGTTCTTCATCGCCGCGTTTTCCGCCGGCAGGCCGAAGGCGTCCCAGCCCATCGGTTGCAGCACGTTGAAGCCCTGCGCCCGCTTGAAGCGCGCCAGCACGTCGGTAATGGTGTAGTTGCGCACGTGGCCCATGTGCAGCTTGCCGGACGGGTAGGGGAACATCGACAGCGCGTAGTATTTCGGGCGGGTGGTGTCTTCGACGGCTTTGAAGGCGGCGGTGGCCTGCCACTTCTGTTGGGCGGCGGCTTCAAGCTCGCGCGGGCTGTATTGTTCTTGCATGGAGATCTCTAGGCGCAAAAAAGCGTGAAAATTCAATCGCAACATTATAGCGGCGAGTTGCCATCGCCGCGAAGCGCTGCACGGAAAAGGTTGGCCGCAACGCCGGCCTAGGGTCTTTTGAGAGGCGCCTAACCCTGGCGCAGCAGGCCGAGCAGCATCTCGCTGGCCATCACCACCATCAGCAGCGCAAAGCCCTTTTTCAGCTTCGCCACCGGCAGCGCGTGGGCGGCACGCGCGCCCAGCGGCGCGCACAGCACCGTCATCAGCATCAGCGCCAGCATCGCCGGCAGGTAGATGAAGCCGAACGCGCCCCACGGCAGCCCCGGCGTCTGCCAGCCGGCGGCCAGATAGCCGAGCGCGCCGGACACCGCGATCGGCCAGCCCAGCGCGGCGCTGGTGGCGATGGCGGTATGCATGCGCACATTGCACCAGCCCATGAACGGCACGCTCATCGAACCGCCGCCGATGCCGACCCAGCTCGACACCATGCCGATCACGCCGCCGGCGGCGCTCTGGCCGGCAATACCCGGCAGCTCGCGGCTGGCAGCCGGTGCCGCGCCGAAGAACATCTGTGCACCGATCACGTAGGCGTAGATCACGAAGAACCAGCGCAGGCCGTTGCTGGGAATCCAGCCGGCCAGCAGGCTGCCGACAAAGGTGCCGACCATCATCGCCGGCGCCATGCCGCGCACGATGGCCCAGTTCACCGCACCCTTCTTGTGGTGCGCGCGCACGCTGGCCACGCTGGTGAACACCATCACCGCCAGCGAGGTCCCCACCGCCAGATGCTGCACGTAGTTGCCGCCGAGCCCGGCTGCGTCCAGCACGCCGACCACTACCGGCACGATCACCAGCCCGCCGCCGACCCCGAGCAGGCCGGCGAGAAAGCCGGCGACCACGCCGCAGGCCAGCAATACCGCAATCAGCGTCAACGACAACATCAGAGCAGGTTCTCCATCAGGTAATGCCATTGCTGCGGCGTGACCGGCGTGATCGACAGCCGGTTGCCGCGTTGCAACACCGTCATCTCCAGCAGCGCCGGATGCTGGCGCAAGGCGGCCGGCGACAGCAGCGCGGTCTTGCGCACGAAGCGCACGTCGACGCACTGCCAGCGCGGCTGCTCGGGGCTGGATTTGGGATCGAAATACGGGCTGGCGGGATCGAACTGGCTGGAATCGGCGTGCGCGGCGCCGACCACCTCGGCGATACCGGCAATGCCCGGTTGCGGGCAGGACGAATGCCAGAACAGCAGCTGGTCACCCGGCTGCATCTGGTCGCGCATGAAATTGCGCGCCTGGTAATTGCGCACCCCGGTCCACTCGAACGCGCGCTCGGGGTTGGCCGCGAGGTGGTCGATGCCCACCTCGTCCGGCTCCGACTTCATCAACCAGTACGCCATGCCTGTCCTCCGTGGCCGGTGCTCGCCACCGGGCGCGATGTCATATAATGCGACCTTCCCTTCCTCCCACCATTCAGAAGAGACAATGTCATGAAAACAGTCCTGCTTGCCAGCCTGACGCTACTACTTGCCGCCTGTACCATCAGCGGCCCGCGCGTATCGGTGAAGCCGATCGAAATCAAGCCGCTGGAAATCGAGATCGGCGACGGCCATCGCGGCAGCGGTTCGTTCTGCCCGCCGGGCCAGGCCAAGAAAGGCAACTGCCGCTAAGCAGCACCGCGCCGGCAACCGCCGGCCGCATTACGCCGGCGCCGCCAGGCGTCGGTAACGGATCAGGCCGGATTCGGTCAGCAGGTAATCCAGCTGCACGTCCCACGGCTCTTTCGGCACCGCCGCCACCCGCTGGCAGTCGAAGGCGACGCCGACCAGCAACGGCCGCCGCCAGCGGCGGAAACCGTTGAGATAGGCCAGCGTGGTGTCGTAAAACCCCCCACCCTGCCCCATGCGATAGCCCTGCTCGTCCACCGCCAGCAGTGGCACGAACAGGATCTCCAGATCGCGGGCCCGCCAGTTGGCGCCGTCGAATTCCGGAATGCCGTAGCGGTTGTGATACCAGCGCCCGCGCGCATCCAGCACCGAAAACAGCATCTTGCGCCCGCGCAGCGGCAGCGCCGGCAGCGCCACGCGGCAGCCGTGCGCCAGCGCGCGCGCCATCAGCGCGTCCAGCCCCAGCTCCGAGCCGGTGGCGACATAGGCGCCGATGCGGCGGCCATGGCGGAAAAAACGGCGGGCATGGTAACTGATCGCCTTTTCGGCGTGATGGCGTTGTGCGGCAGGAATGGCTTTGCGCGCCTGGCGAATCTCGCGGCGCAAACGCGCCTTGTCAGCGGCAGCAGAGGATGTCATGGGCGGAAGGGGGAGTCCCCCGCGAGAGTCGATCGGGCCGAATTCGCTTGTACCCTGTTTCCAGGGGGGGTCGCCGGCCAGTAGCTTCGGGCACATCCGCAAAGGGACGCGACACACCTGCTACTCATGCTGACAACCAAAAGCGAACGCATTGGTACAAAGGAATTATGGGCCGTCTCGAACACCGCAGGGGATTGAACGGATATTCGTTTAGAACAGGTTTTGCTGGCTCTGGCGTAACGCCTCGTCAGCGGCCTCGCTCATGTGTTGTATTTTACGCCTGATTGTCGCCATCTCCAAGCCACCATCGCCGACTTTTACTTTCAGCAGGTCGTGGGCGATGTTGAGGGCGGCCATGATCGCGATCTTGTCGGCGTCGACGATGCGGCCGCCGCTCTGGATCGCCTGGATCTTGTCCGCCAGCAGGCGTACCGCCTGCTCCAGCGTGTCGCGCTCTTCCAGCGGCGTGCCGATGGTGAACTGGCGCCCGAGCAGGGTCACATCTACCTGTACGATCTCGCTCATTCGGCATCCTCCTGCGGCAGGCGCGTCATCAGCGCGGCAACGCGGTGGCGGGTTTCCTCCAGCGCGAATTTCATTTCGGCATTTTCCTTCATGGTCTGCGCCAGCACCTCGGCGAAGCGGCCATTCTGGTTTTCCAGCTCGTGGATGCGCGCAATCAGCGCCACCACACGGCCTTCCAGATAATCGAGTTCTTGTTCCATAGCGGCGAGGATAGCCAAGGGTAGTGGAGGCGTCAAACCGGGTCTGCCGCCGTCGCCCGGCACGGGCGCCCAGCGCAGCGACCGCCAAATTTTACGTCCTGCCGCGCGCCGATGTCAGCAAAATATGCCGCGGCGCAGCGAAATGGCCGCGCCGGCCTCAGCCCGCCGGCAAACGCTGCCGCGCGGCGTCGATCTGGCGGCACAGCTGGCGGGCGCCGTCGGCCAGCCGCGGGCCGGGGCGGCTGATGCTGTCCTCGGTTAGCAGCGACAGGTTGCCCAGCGCCACCGCCGGCAGTTGCGGCCAACGTTGCCAGTACGCCAGCTGCCGTTCCTCGAACGCCAGGATCAGCTGCGGCCGGCGCGCCAGCACCGCCTCGACACTGACCTGCGGCGCCGGCACCGCGGCATCGGCAAACACGTTGCGGCCACCGCACAGCCGCACCAGGCTATCGACAAAACTCAAGCGGCTGACGCTGAACAAGGGCGTGTCGCCGACCTGCACAAAGGTCGCCACCGGCCGCGCCGACGCGTAGCGCTGCCGTAGGCTGGCAAATTGCTGCTCGAAGCGCGCCGCCTGTTGCGCCGCGCCGCGCTGCTGGCCGCTGAGGCGCCCCAGCGCGCGCATCTCGCGGGCGATGTCGGCCACGTTCTGCGGCGCACTGATATACAGCGGAATGCCCAGCGCACGCAGCCGCGCCAGCTCGCGCGGATGGCTGCCATCGCGCCAGGCCACCACCAGCTCGGGGCGCAGGCGCAGGATCGCCTCCAGGCTGATGCCGCTGTAACTGCCGACGCGCGGCAGCTGCCTGGCGGCCGGCGGGTGGTCGCTGTACTCGACCACCGCCACGATCTGCGCCGCGGCGCCGATCGTGTACAGCGTCTCCACCGCGTGCGGCACCAGCACCACGATGCGCCGTGCCGGCGCCGGCAACGTCACCGTCTGCCCCAGCCCGTCGGTCACCGACAGCTGCGCGGCGGCCGGCAGCGCCCAGCCCGCCAGCAACGCCAGGACTGGCCAGCGCCTCACGCCGGCGCCTTCAGCGGCAAAGGTTGGCCGCACGCCACCAGCGTCACCCGCCGGCACAGCGCGGCGACGTCCTGGTTCAGCCGCCCCAGCTCGTCGACGAAGTGGCGGGTCTCGGCGCCGAGCGGCACCACGCCCCAGCCGATCTCGTTGCTGACCAGCAGCACCGCGGCCGGTGTCGCGGCCAAGGAATCCAGCAGCGCGGCGCGTTCGCGCTGCCAGGTGTCGGCTTGGAACTGGCCGTCGGCGTCGAAAAAGCGCATCAGCCACATGCCGAGACAGTCGACCAGCAGCAGGCTGCCGGCCGTCCCCTGCGCCGCGATCACCGCCGCCAGCCCCGGCCCGACCTCGACCAGCCCCCAGGCCGCCGGACGGCGTTCGCGATGATGGGCGATGCGCGCGGCAAAGCTGTCATCGTCGCGCCGCTCGGCGGTGGCGACGTACAGCACCGGCCCGTCGTGGGCCAGCGCCAGCTGCTCGGCATAACGGCTCTTGCCGCTGCGGGCGCCGCCGGTGATCAGATGCGTGGTCATGCTCAACTCCTGCCGGAAATCAAAAACGACCTGCCCGGCTGGCGGGCAGTCGTGTTGCGTTACACACCGGGGCGGCGCCCGACGGGCTTACTGGGCGTAGCGTACGCCGACGAACCAGCCGCGGCGAGGCTGATTGTAGTTCTGTACCGTCTGATAGTCCTTGTCGGCGACGTTGCTCAGTCGCGTGTTCAGCTGCCAGTGCTTGTCGAGCTGGTAGTCGGCGCCGAGATTGAGCACGCCGTAGCCACCCAGCACCTTGTCGGCGCTGTTGTCGGCATCGTCGTAGCGGCGGCCACTGGCGCGCCATTCCGCGCTGAGGCGGGTGCGGTCCAACTGCCAGCCGGCCGTCAGCGCGCCGAACAGCTTGGCGTGGCGTGCCAGTAGCTTGCCGGAAGGCTGGCTGCGCGGCCGCTGCGAGGTGATGCTGCCGGCGAGGCTGAAATCGCCCCAGCTGCGGCCGGCTTCCAGCGTCTGGCCGGTGATGCGCGCCTCGTCGATATTGACCTGCAGCCCGTCGGTCGCCGATTTGCTGGCGATCAGGTTGTCGATCCGGTTATCGAACACGATCACGCTGAAGTAGTCACCCTGCTGCCGCCACTTCAGCGACAGCTCGCGGTTGCGCGCCTCTTCCGGACGCAGAGCCGGGTTGCCGTGATAGCTGGCGCCGGAGCCGCTCCAGTACAGCTGGTTGAAGGTCGGTGCCTTGAACGCGGTGCCGTAGGCGGCGCCGAGCAACCACTGCGGTGTCAGCGCATAGCCGTAGCCAAGCTGGCCGGTGGCCTTGTCGCCGAACTGCGAGTTGTCGTCGTGGCGCAGGCTGCCCTGCAGCCGGTGCGCGCCGAAGCTGCCCTGGTAGGCGGCGAACAGCGAATCCACGTTGCGGCGGGTGCCGTTGAAGCTGCTCAGGGTCTCGATCTGCTGCTCGGTGCGCGCCGCGCCGAGGCTGAACTGGCCGACGCCCTGCCACTGCACGTCGTGCTGCCACTGCCATTCCTGCTGGCGGGTAGCGGCAATCGCGGACGGCTTGCTGAAGTTACCCTTGGTAAAGGTGTGCTGCCGGTCATTGGTCTCGGCGTAGCGCAAGGTACTCTGCCAGTTGGCCCGCAGCTGGTTTTTCAGCTCGATGCTGTGCCCCTGCAGGCGCGTGCGCAACTCGTCCGCCTTGTTGACGGTGGCGTCGTAGGCGCTGCTGGCCTCGGTCTGGTACAGGTTCAGCCCCAGGCTGTGGCCGGCGGCCAGCTCGTGCTGCACGCTGGCGAGATAGGTGGTGTTTTCATAGCCGTCACGGTCGGGGTTGTACTTGCCCGGCTGGAAGCTGCGCGAGGAAATGCCGTCGGTACGGTTGTGCTCCAGCGCGAGGTTGAAGGCAGTGTTGCCGGCCTTGCCGGACAGCCCGGCGCCGCTGCTGCGCTTGTGTTCGGCACCGATGCCGGCATGGAAGCTCAGTGCCGTCCCGCCTTCGCCGCGCTTGGTGAAGATCTGGATCACGCCGCCGATGGCGTCGGCGCCATACAGGCTGGAGGCCGGGCCGCGCAGGATCTCAATCTTTTCGATCGCCGCCAATGGCAGGTGTTCCAGCGCGGTGGCACCGGTGGTGACCGAGGCGATGCGCATGCCGTCGACCAGTACCAGCACGTGATCGGCCTTGGTGCCGCGCAGCAGCAGGGTGGCGGACTTGCCCTCGCCGCCGTTGCTGTAGGCTTCCACCCCCGGCTGGCGGCTGAGCAGCTCCGGCAGGCTCAGGCTACCGGATTGCTCGATTTCCTCGCGACCGAGCACGGTAACGTCGGCCAGCACGCGGCTGAGCGGGATCGCGCTGCGGGTGGCGGTGACCACCACGGTCTCGCCAGTGGTGACGGGATTGGCGGCCACGGCGGCATGGCCGGAGGCCAGCGCCAGCAGCGCGGCCAGGGTTTTGTTGTCAAACATGAATACACACTCCGGGATGAGAAAAAGGGAGTGCGGAGAAATCAGGACCAAAAGACACGCGCGCCGGCCGTTGCGGCAGGCGAACTGTCAGCTCGCCTCCCCGCGATGCTCCAGCAAGACGCGATTCCGCCGCGTCTGTTGCAGGCCGGTCTCCGGGCTTGGTCATGCGGGGCAACGCCTTCCCGTCCCTGCGGGACAGTGGCGAGTGTTGCACCTGGGGCGCGCCATGCGCGCCCAGACCTTACCGTTGCGGGGGCAGCACCGGAATTGCACCGGCTTCCCAGTTTCACCCGGCGCGCTTGGGGCACGCCGGACACCTGCAGGGGCGGGATTATACCTGCGTGCACTGCACAATACGTACCCCGCTGCAATTTACCGCCACCAGCCTTCGCTGCGGGTAACGGCATGAAAAAGCCCCCGTTGCCTCCCGACGAGGGCGGCGACAGGGGCGGATCTAGCCAACCGGGGCGGCGGCCGGCCGTGAACGGCTTAGTAGTTGACCGTCAGCGAAGCCTGCACGTTGCGGCCGGCAGCCGGGTACAGATCGTATTTGCCGGTCGAGCCAGTTGAGCCGGAGCGAATACCGTAAGTAGCATAACGGCGATCAAACAGGTTGTTGACGTCCAGCGCCACGCTCAGCTGCTTGCTATAGCGGTGGCTGAACTTGGCGTTAAGCACGGTATAGGCATCCAGCTGCTTGTCGAACTGGTTCGCCTGGTCGTTGTCCAGCCGCTGCTTACCGACATACTGCAGCTGCAGGCCGATGCGGCTGGCCTCCTGCGGCAGCCAGCTCAGGCCCAGCGTGGCCAGCTGCTGCGGCACCATCGGCACCTCGTTGCCGGCCAGCTCGACGCCACCCGCCGCACCCTGACGGAAGGTCGCCTGCTGCCAGGTCAGGTTACCGTTCAGCTCCAGGTTGGCCGCCAGCTGACTGCGCCCTTCCAGCTCCAGGCCCTGACGACGGGTCGGCGCCAGATTGACGTTGCTGCCAAAGAAACCGACCAGCTTGTTGAAGTGGATTTCATTGGTCAGGTCGTAACGGAACCACGCCGCGCGCAGCGCCTGCCCCCCCTGCTTCCAGTCCAGGCCGATTTCCTTGTCCTGCGAGGTCTGCGGCAGCAATGGCGAGGACACATAAGCCTGCTCGTCGGCATTGGCCAGACGGAAGCTGCGGCCAACCTTGGCATACGCCTCCAGCTGGCCGGTCAGTGCCTGACGGGCGCCCAGCTGCCAGGCGTGCAGCTCCTTGTTGCTCTGGTAGCTATTGGCAAAACCGGTGAAATCGACGGCGCTGTCCTCGATACGCTGTGTACGACCACCGATACTGATCGAAGTCCCGGCCTGCGGACGTAGCAGCACGTCGGCAAAACCGCCAACATGGCGCTGGCGAATGCGGGTCGACAGCGTCGCGGGGCTGCCGTTATTCACGTCCATATCGCTCTGCAGCGTATCGACGCCGAACACCAGCCGGTGACGACCCAGCTCCTGCTCGTAACGCAAACTGGCCGACTGTTCGTCCAGATCGCGCTGCTCCAGCCAGCCGGAAGCCTCGGACTGCGACTGCTTCGCGCGCGTGGCCACATCCAGCGACAGCATGCCTTCGCCCAGCGACTGGCGCGCCTGCACGCCAAAGGCATCGGTCTTGATGTCCATGTAGTCGTTCGGCTTGCTGGTGCCGCGCGGATCATTGCCGAACTCGTCGACGCCGGTAGCCGGGTTGACGCTACGGGCACCCGGCATGCGCAAGTCCTGGTTGCTGCTGCGCGCATAGAGGCGCACGTCGCCGCCCTGGTGGCGCACGGTGGCCGTCAGGCCGGCGCTGTCGTTGCGCTCGGCACTGTTGGCACGGTAATTGTCGCTGCTCAGCGACTTCACAAAGGCATCCAGCGCCACCTGCTGGCCGCTGAGGTGGCCGGACAGATCCAGCTTTTTCAGGTTGTAGCTGCCGGCAGTCAGCGTGGCCTGCACGCCGTTGGCGGCCTTGAAACCGCTGCGGGTGATGATGTTGACCACGCCACCGGTAGCGCCGCCGCCGTAGGCCACCGCGCCGCTGCCGCGTACCACCTCGATGCGCTCGATCTCGCTCAGCGGCACCACGCCCAGGTTCGGCGCGAGCAGATCATTGGTGTTCTGCTTGACGCCGTCGATCAGGATCAGCGTGTTGCTGATGCCGGTCATGCCGAAGCCGCGCAGGTCGACCATCGCGCTGTCGGCGGAGCCGGTGTTGTTGAACACGTGTACACCAGCCAGCGTCGACAACAGGTCCTGCACCGTGCGCGCGGTGCTGTTGGCAATGTCGGCGGCGGTAATAACCGACACGTTGACCGGCAGGTCGCTGACCTTGTCCGGGCTGCGGCTGGCGGTGACCACCACTTCATCCAGCTGGGTCACGGGGGTCGCGGCCAGCGCCAGCGGGCTACAGGCCAGCGCGACCAGCGCGGCCAGGGGTTTGTTGTTGAACATGAATACACACTCCGGGATGAGATAAAGGGAGTGCGGAGAAATAAGGACATACACCGGCCGTTGCGGCCAACGTTCTGTCAGATCGCCTCCCCGCGATGCTCCAGCTAGACGCGATTCCGCCGCGTCCATTGCAGGCCGGTCTCCGGGCTCGGCCTTGCGGGGCAACGCCTTCCCGTCCTGATGGACAGTGGCGGTTGTTGCTCCTGGATCGCGCGGCGCGCGATCAGGCCTTACCGTTGCGGGGGCAGCGCCGGATTGTCACCGGCTTCCCGTTTCACCCGGCCTTGTCATTGACAGGCCGGACACCTGCAGGGGCGCAATTATACCCGTGTGCGCCGCACAAATCCCGCCGCGGCGGCAATTAGCTTATTCCTGCTCAAGACGGTTGCCAGCATGGGCGGCCCTGCCGTAAGGTCTGCCCCATTCGTTGTCAGGAGCCATCATGTCGCGCATTCCCCACCCAGATTTGTCCGCCCTCGCCGCCGCCCAGGCCCGCCAGCAACAGCTGACCAAACCCGCCGGCAGCCTCGGCCAGCTGGAAAGCCTGGCCTGCCAGCTGGCCGCGCTGCAGGGACGCGAGGTGCCGCTACCGCTGTCGCCGGCGATCACCGTGTTTGCCGGCGATCACGGCGTCTGCGCCGAGGGGGTGTCAGCCTATCCGCAGGCGGTGACCGGCGCGATGGTGGCCAATTTCGTGCACGGCGGCGCGGCGATCAGCGTACTGGCGCGCGTCAACCAGGCACGGCTGGAAGTGGTCGACGCCGGCGTGGCGGCCAGTCTCGACGGCCTGCCCATCGTGCACGCCAAGGTGCGCGCCGGCAGCGGCAATATCCGCCGCGAGGCGGCACTGAGCGCCGCCGAGGTGCAGCAGGCACTGGAGGTTGGCCGCGACGCGGCACGGCGTGCCATCGCCAGCGGCGCGACGCTGCTGATCGCCGGCGACATGGGCATCGGCAACACCACGCCGTCGGCGGCGCTGATCTGCCGCCTGACCGGCCACAGCGTGGACAGCATCGTCGGGCGCGGCACCGGTGTCGACGACGCCGGCCTGGCGCTGAAGCGGCAGGTGGTGGCCGACGCGCTGGCGCGCGTGGCGGCGGCCAAGCTGGACGGCCGCGCGTTGCTGGCCGAGCTGGGCGGACTGGAAATCGCCGCCATCGCCGGCTTCTATCTGGAAGGCGCGGCGCAGGGCGTGCCGCTGCTGCTGGATGGTTTCATCAGCACCGCCGCCGCGCTGGCGGCGCAGGCCATCGACACGGCGATCACGCCGTGGTTCATCGCCAGCCACTGCTCGCAGGAAACCGGCCACCAGCTGGCACTGGCGGCCCTGGGGCTGACGCCGCTGCTTGACCTCGGTTTCCGCCTCGGCGAAGGCTCCGGCGCGGCGACGGTGATCCCGCTGCTGCAACAGGCGATCGCGCTGCACGCCGGCATGGCCACCTTTGCCGAGGCCGGCGTCGCCGGCAAGTCGGAGCCGGCATGAATCCCTACACCCTCACCCTGCTGCGCCACGGCGACATCGACCACCAGGGGCGGCTGATCGGTCACACCGACCTGCCGCTGACCGAACGCGGCGCCGCCGACTTGGCCGCCAGCTGGCAGCGCATCGTGCGTCACGCGCCGGTGACCAGCATGGCCACCTCGCCGCTGCTGCGCTGTCGCGAATTCGCGGTGCAACAGGCGCTGGCCTGCGGCGTACCGCTGCAGGTGGCACCGCTGCTGGCCGAGTGCCACTTCGGCGCCTGGGAAAACCGGCCGCTGGCCGACATCGCCGCCACCACGCCGGACTGGCAGACGCTGCTGGCGCGCGGGCTGCTGACGCCGGAGGGCGGCGAATCGTTCGAGCAGTTCCGTACCCGGGTGCTGACCGGCTTCGCCGACTGGATGCAGCAGGCGCGCGGCAGCCACCGCGTGCTGGTCAGCCACGGCGGCGTGATCAACGTGCTGCTGGCCGAGCTGCTGGGCACCGACTTCAACGTGGCACGGCTGATGGCGGTGCAGCGCGGCGGCTTCGCGCAGCTGTCGATGCTGGAGGGCCATCCGGCCTACCTCACGCGGCTGGAAGCGCCGGATCACGGCGGCCACTGAGTTATCCACAGCCACGCCGGTTTCCGGAAGTTACCCACAACGCTCCCTCCTCGACGCCCCGACCATGCGCTCACTGATCCTCGCCGTGCAGTTCCTCACCCGCCTGCCCACGCCGCAATTGAAAACCTTCGACCCGGCGTGGCTCGCCGACGCCGCGCGCTGGTTCGCGCCGGTCGGCCTGCTGGTCGGCGCCGTGGTGTGGCTGGCCGTGCTGGCCGGCAGCCTGCTCGACCCGTGGCTGGGCGCGCTGCTGGGCCTGCTGGCCTGGCTGTGGGTCACCGGCGGCCTGCATCTGGACGGCCTCGCCGACCTCGCCGATGCGCAGGGCGCGGCACACCGTTCGCGCGAGCGCTTTCTGGAAGTGCTGAAGGACCCGCACCTGGGCAGCTTCGGCGTGATGAGCATGGCGATGCAGCTGATCGCCAAGCTGGTGCTGCTGATGCTGCTGCTGAAGTTCTCGCTGGCGGAGGCGGGGTTTTCCCAGGGTGCGCTTTATTCCCCGGATGCACCTGCGGCTTACCCGGGCTACCTGTCCGGGCTACCCATACTGGCCGCCAAGCTGGCACCGCTGCTGCTGGTGCCGGCGTGGGCGCGGCTGTTTACCGTGGCGTGGTCGGCGACGCTGCCCAGCCTCGCCGCCGGCAGCGGCGAGCGCTTCGCCTGGCGCACGCACTGGCCGTCGTTCTGGCTGAGCGCCGCGCTGCTGGCGACCGCTTCGTGGTGGCTGGCGCCGCCGCTGCTGCTGGCACCGCTGGCCGGGCTGTGGTGGTGGACATACCTAAAAAAGAAACTGGGCGGCATGACCGGCGATTGCCTCGGCGCCGGCATCGAGCTGTGCGAAAGCCTGCTGTTGCTGCTGTTGCTCGTCCCACACTGAACCGGCCCCCCATGAAAAAACCGCGCCCTGTCTGCACCCGGCGCGGTTTTGTGTTTGCGGCCAACGTTGGCCGCAGGCGGATGGCTTACAGCGTGCCGGCCACCTTCTTGTTGCGCATCAGGCACAGCATGTCACAGGCGATGTGCGCGGCGGCGATGGCGGTGATTTCGCTCTGGTCGTAGCTCGGCGCCACTTCCACCACGTCCATGCCGACGATGTTGAGGTCGCCCAGGTTGCGGATGATCTTCAGCGCCTGCGCGGTGGTGAGGCCGCCCGGTACCGGGGTGCCGGTGCCCGGTGCAAACGCCGGGTCGAGACAGTCGATGTCGAAGGTGACGTACACCGGGGCGTCGCCGATGGTTTTCTTGATCTCGGCGATGGTGGCATCGACGCCGTTGTCGTGCACCCACGGCGCGCCCAGCACGTTGAGGCCCATGAAATCGTCGTTCCAGGTGCGGATGCCGACCTGTACCGACTTGGCCGGATCGATCAGACCTTCCTTCACCGCCTTGTAGAACATGGTGCCGTGGTTGAGCGAATCCGGCTCGTCGTCGGGCCAGGTATCGCAGTGCGCGTCGAAGTGCAATAATGCCAATGGCTTACCATAATTCTCGGCGTGCGCGATCAACAGCGGGTAGGTGACGAAGTGGTCGCCGCCGAAGGTCAGCATCTTGGCGCCGGAGGCGAGGATGGTGCGCGCGTGTTCGATGATGGACGGCTTGATGGTCAGCGGGTTGTGCGCGTCGAACCAGCAGTCGCCGTAGTCGATCACCGCCAGGTCGTCGAACGGGTCGAAGCCCCACGGGTAGGGCTTCAGCTCGGCCAGCTGCACGCTGGCGGCACGGATCGCCTGCGGCCCCTGGCGCGCGCCGGAACGGTAGGTCACCGACAGGTCCAGCGGAATGCCGGACACCGCCACATCGACGCCGTCGAGGTTGCGCGTGTAGTTGCGGCGCATGAAGGACAGCACGCCGGCGTAGGTATTTTCGATGGAGGAGCCGTACAGGCTCTGGCGGCGAATGGCGCCGTCGCCCTTGATTTGATCGTCAGACATGTTCGCTCCGCAAGAAGAGCACGCCGCGGCGACGCGCCACGACGATTACCGTCCATCTGTACAGCCGACGGTTTGAGGCTGGCGCACCCCGCGGTGCGCAGCGCGCAGTGTGCCGCTTGTCTGGAGACAGAGCAAGTTTTGCCGTGGAATTAACTACTTAGCGAGAGACGTTCTCAATGAATCAACGCGATCATCATCCAGCCCCGCCAGGCGGCAAATACGTGCTGCCGTTTGCCTTCACCGCCACCACGCGCGCGTACTACCGGCTGTGGCTGGTCAATGTGGTGCTCACCATCGTCACGCTGGGGATTTACTCGGCGTGGGCGAAAGTCCGCACCCAGAAATACCTGCTCGGCCACACCACGCTGGATGGCGGGCGCTTTGATTACCACGGCAAGCCGATCGCCATCCTGAAGGGCCGCCTCATCATGCTGCTGGCGCTGGCGGCGTGGACGTTTTCCGAAAGCCTGCCGCTGCTGCACGCGGCCATCGCGCTGCTCGCCATTGCCGCCGCGCCGTGGCTCGGGGTGCAGGCGCTGCGTTTCCGGCTGGCCAACACCAGCTGGAACCAGATGCGCTTCCGTTTTAGCGGCAGCAGCGCCGACAGCTATAAAGCCTTTGCCAAAAGCTGGGCGCTGCTGATCCTGAGCCTCGGTCTGGCGTGGCCGTGGGCGACGCAGATCAAGCAGCGTTTTATCGCCGGACATAGCACGCTGGGACAGGCCAAGCTGCAGCTGCAGCCCTGCGCCGGCGCGCTCTATCGCGCGGCGCTGGGGAGCACGTTGGCCGCAGTCTGCTATCTGCTGGGAGCCGGCATTATCGGAGGGATCATCTGGCAGGTGGCCACGCTCAGCGGTTTCGCGCACGGCATTGCCGTGCAGTTTGGCCGGGCGACGCTGACGCAACTGGACATCGTCTTCTTCGCCATGCTGGCGGCGCTGTGGACGATGGCCACACTGGGCTATGCGCGCATGGCGATCAGTCGCGTGCTGATCAACCACACCTCGCTGCAGCTGGTGACACTGGAAGCGCGCCTGGTCTGGTCGCTGCCCAGCCGCCAGATGCTGGGGCTGCACTTTTCCAATACGCTGGCCCTGTTGCTCAGCCTGGGACTGGCCTGGCCGTGGATACGCATCCGTACCCTCCGCCTTCAGCTGCAGTCGATGTCCCTGCTCAGCAGCAGCGATATGTCGGCACTGCCGCTGCACACCCCGCTTAACCAGCTGGACGACGCCCGTGGCGACGAACTGGCCGAGCTGATGGCGCTGGATCTGGGATGGTGACGATCAAGGCCTTATGGCGCGACGGCAAAACGCCGCAGGCGCAGGCGGCCAACGTTGGCCGCATCGACGACGAGCTGTTGCTGCTGCGCGATGGCCGGCAATACCGCTATCGCCTGGCCGATATCCGGCTGGAAGCCGGCGTCGCCGATCTGCCGGACACGCTGCAGCTGCCGGATGGCAGCACGCTGGAGGTAGCCGACCGCATCGCCATCCGCCGCCTGATCGGCGGGCTGTCCTGGGGCGACCGCAGCGGCCACTGGCTGCAACAAAGCTGGCGCGCGCTGGCCGGGCTGGCACTGCTGGCCATCGCGGCCCTGTGGCTGGGCTACCGCCATCTGCTGCCGCTGGCCGCCGGGGCGCTGGCGCCGCTGGTGCCGGTAACGGTCGAGCAGGCGCTGGCGGACAGCACCCTGCAGTGGCTGGATCAGAGCGGTGCCATCGGCCCCAGCCGCCACGGCGAGGCACGGCGTGCGCGGCTGCAGCAACAACTGCAGGCGCTGCTGCCCGACAGCCGCTACCGCTACCGCCTGCTGCTGCGCGACGCGGCGGTCATCGGCCCCAATGCCTTTGCCCTGCCCGGCGGCACGATCGTCGTCACCGACCAGTTGCTGGCGCTGATCCAGCGCAATGACGAGCTGCTGGCCATCCTCGCGCACGAGGCAGGGCACGTCGAAGCGCGGCACGGCCTGCGCAGCGCGCTGCAATCGTCCGGCCTGCTGCTAGCGCTGAGCCTGATCACCGGCGATGCCAGCAGCGCGCTGCTGGTGCTGCCGGTCTCGCTGGCCAATGCCGACTATTCGCGCGCCCACGAGCGCGAAGCCGACCGCTTTGCCTACGCCCGCCTGCGGGCACACGGCCTGTCACCGTGCCTGCTGGGTTACAGCCTGCAACGCATCGAAGCCGCCACCCACCCGCAGGCCGCCGCCGACGAAAACAGCCCCGGCAGCTGGTTTGCCAGCCATCCGGACACCGCCGCGCGCAGCCAGCCGGACGGTGTGCGCTGCCCGCCGCTGCCGGACTGAACGCCCCGCGCCTGGCGGGCAGGCTGACGGGGATGACACCTCGCCGGCAGCGCTGCGGCCAACGTTGGCCGCAAAAAAACAGCCCCGCAGTCGCGGGGCTGTTGTCCTTCGCGGCGGTGCCAGCGGTTTAGCTGCCGATCACGCCGCCGTTCAGCTTGCGCACCACCACCGTGCCGGCACGCGGACGGCCGGCGTTGGCGCCGTCCGGCCAGCGCGAAATCGCGGTCGGCTTGGCCGGGTCGTTGCGCTCGGAATCCGGCTCGCCCGGGTGCTGGATGTTGACGAACATGGTCTTCATGTCCGGGGTGAACGCCAGGCCGGTGATCTCGCAGCCTTTCGGGCCGACCAGGAAGCGGCGGAATTCGCCGGTTTCCGGCACCACCGCCACCATCTGGTTATTGCCCATGTCCTGGTATTCCTTCATGTTCACCGTGGAGGTGGACACGTCGGTCTGTACCCACAACACGCCGTTGTGGTCGAATTTCAGGCCGTCCGGGCTGCCGAAGGCGTCACCCTTGATGTTGCCGACATGTTCCGGCTTGGCCGCGTCGGGACGGCCGGCCAGCACGAAGATGTCCCACTTGAAGCCCAGGGCGGCGGCATCGCTACCGTTTTCCTGCCAGTGCAGGATGTGGCCGAACAGGTTGCCGTTGCGCGGGTTGGCCGCATCGGCCCCCGGCTTGCCGTCCTTGCCGCGGTCGCTGTTGTTGGTCAGCGTGCAGTACACACTGCCCGGACGACGCGGATCGACCGCGATCCATTCCGGACGGTCCATCTTGGTGGCGCCGACCTTGTCGGCGGCCAGGCGCGCCATGATCACCACTTCGCCCTGGTCGGCAAAGCCGTTCTCGGCGGTCAGCCCGTTCTGGCCGTGCACCAGCGGCAGCCACTCGCCGGCGCCGTCGGCATTGAAGCGCGCCACGTACAGCGTGCCTTCCGACAGCAGGCCCATATTGGCCTTGCGGTTCTTGGCGTTGTACTTGTTCCTGGACACGAACTTGTAGATGTATTCGAAGCGCTGGTCGTCGCCCATGTACACCACGGCATGGCCGGACGGGGCGATGGTGACGGTGGCGCCTTCATGCTTGAAGCGGCCGAGCGCGGTGTGCTTCACCGGCTTGGCGCTGGCGTCGAAGGGGTCGATCTCCACCACCCAGCCGAAGCGGTTGGCTTCGTTCGGGTTCAGCTGCAGGTCGAAGCGGAAGTCTTCCACCGCCCAGTTGTAGCCGGCGCCCTTGTTGTTGATGCCGTAGCGCTTCTCGTTGGCGGACAGGGTGCCGGAGTCGTTGACGAAGTAGCCGTCCCAGTTCTCTTCGCAGGTGAGGTAGGTGCCCCACGGCGTCTGGCCGTTGGCGCAGTTGTTCAGCGTGCCGAGGATTTCCACGCCCTTCGGGTCGGCCTCGGTCTGCATCAGCTTGTGGCCGCGAGCCGGACCACTGATCGCGATCGGGGTGTTGGCATGGATGCGGCGCGCGTATTTCGACGGCCGTACCACGCGCCAGCCCTTGCCGGTGTCTTCCACCTCGATCACCGACACGCCGTGCGCGTGCTGCGATTTCAGCACCTTGTCGGCATTCCACTTTTTCATGCCGTCGACGTGCAGCAGGCCGTCGTCGGTGTATTCGTGGTTCATCGCCAGCAGGCCGTGCTTGGAGCCGGCCGCGGCCAGCGGCAGCGGGAAGTAGCTCATGCCGTCGTGGTGCATGCCGGCCTGTACCGCCTGCTCGGCGGCGCTGTTGGACGCGTCCTGCTTGAACGCCGGCATATTGCCCTTGATGCCGACCGGGTCGCCCCAGGCGTACAGCACGTCGGCGCTGTAGCCTTCCGGCACCACCACGCGGTCATCGCTGGAGAACGGGATCGACTTGAAGCCCAGCAGTGGCGTCTTCTTGGCGAACGGCACGCTGGCGGCTTCGGCCAGGGTGGCGAAGCTGCCCGACAGCATGCCGGCCACACCGAGGGCACCGGTGCCCTGCAGCAGGCTGCGGCGGGAGAAGCGGGCTTCCAGCACCTCGGACAGCGCCGGGTTGGCACAGGTGTTGGAGGTGTCATCGACACCGTATTGTTTGTATTTGTAGCTGTCGGACATGATAAACCTCGTGGCGGCATGCGTTTGTTGACCGCGCCTACCTTAAGGCAGTCCCGTGACAGCCAGATCACGAAACCATGTCACTTAGATGACAGATTCATGTCTTTTCACGCGGCACGGCGCTGCGACTGTGCCGCCACCAGCGCCAGCGCAGACGCAGGTCGTACCACAGCGGGCGCAGGCCGAGCACGAACAGGAACAGCGCCAGCGGCACGCTGAAGCCGTAGCCGAGGTAGCTGAAGCCGAGTGCGCCGACCAGGCCGCCGACGAAGAAGGCGCCGAGGATCAGCAGGTAGATCTGCAGCCGCTCGCGGTTGGCGTGCACCTGCGCCACCTTGCTGCTGCGGTCGCGGTTGAAATAGCTGGCGCGGGCCAGCTCGATGCCTATGTCGGTGGCGATGCCGGTCATATGGGTGGAGCGCAGCAGGCCGCCGGACAGCTTGGTGACGATGGTGTTGTGCATGCCCATGATGAAGCACAGCAGCAGCACGATAGGCGGCGCGAAGAACGCGGGTGCGATCGCCAGCGCGGCGCCGGACACGCCGAACAGCAGCAGCAGCAACGACTCCTCGATCAGCGACACGCCGTAGCCGCTGCGCAGGCGCTGCCGCCGCGCCCAGTTGATCAGCCACGCGGCGTGGGCGGCGCCGGCGATGAAGGCCAGCAGCGCGGCCAGTGCGGCCAACGTTGCCGACACGTCGCCCAATACCAGATTGTCCGCCATCGACGACACCACGCCGGACACGTGCGAGGTGTAGCGCTGCACCGCGAGAAAGCCGCCGGCATTGAGCGCGCCGGCGATGAAGGCCATCGCGCCGCCCAGCAACCAGGTCAGCGGCTCGCGGTACAGGCTGCGGGTGGCAACGCGCTGGTCCAGCAGCCGGGAAAAGTGTTGTCGATGCATGGCGGGCCAAAGAAAAAGGCAGACCGCACGGTCTGCCTCGGGTTCGCGATCAGCTGCAGGCGCGCAGCGGGATGCCGGGCAACAGCCGCTGCTGCAGCGCACGCAGCTTGTCGGCCTGGGCCGCGTCCAGCGCGCGGAAGCTGAGGGTGGTGAGCTGGCTGCGTTCGCTGCGGGCATCGACCCTGGCCTTGTCGTAGCCGGCGGCCTTCAGCCGCATGACCAGTGCCTGCGCAGCCGCCTCTTTCGAGAACAGGCCCAACGACAGGTGGCCGCTGAACTCGCCCTCGGTCTTGACGATGTAGCTGTCGAAACCCTTGCCTTTCAGCTCCGCCACCAGCGTCTGCGTTTCCGCCTTGGTCGCCAGCGGCGGGTAGAACACCCACACCCGGCCGGAGCCGCGCGCTTCTTCCTTGACGCTGCTTTGCGGCGCGGTGGCCAGCTTCAGCGCCGGCAGCCCGCCCTGCACCCGTGCCAACTGCTTGGCGTCCAGCGCGCCCCACGCCAGGCACTGCCCGGCCGCGACCGGTTTGGCCGCCGGCGTGAGCTCAACCTTGGCCACGGTCGGCGTGTCGGTCTTGAGCGGTGCCGCCGGCTTCGGCATGACCGGCTTCTGTACGGCTGGCTGGCTGGCGAGGGTTGCCGGCAGTGCCGCCGCCGGGGTAGCGACGCTGGCGTCGAGATTGTCGGGCAGCGCGGTGACGGCGCTGGCTTCCGGCTGCACCAGCGGCGCGGACGCCGGACTCCAGCTGGCCGGCAGGATGGTCAGCTGTGCCGCATTGATGTCCTGCGCGCCGATGTCGGCGGCCGGTTTCTGCTTCAGCACACCATAGAGGCCGACCAGCACGTTCAGTACCACCACGATTACGAGAAACCACTTCATGAGCCGTCTGCCACGCTTGCTAATCCATAGATGACGAGATTATCCACCATCCGCGTGTCCGGCGGGAGGTGCGGCTGCAACAAAGCGGCATCGCCGCCGGTGAGCAGCAGCAGCGGCGACCGGCCGGTGCGTGCGGCCAACCTTTGCTGCAGGCGCTGGATGGCGCCGCACAGCGCGTCGATGGTGCCGGAGGCCAGCGCATCCTCGGTACCCTGCGGGAAGGCGCAGGCCAGGCCGGCGGCCCGGTCGAGATTGGCGGTATTCTGCGCCAGGCTGGCCAGCATCAGCCGGTAGCCGGGCAGGATCAGGCCGCCGAGGTAGTCGCCCTCGGCGGTCAGCGCCTCCACCGTCAGCGCGGTGCCGGCACTGGCGATTACCACGTCCTGTGCCGGATAGCGCTGGCGCGCGCCCAGCACCGCCAGCCAGCGGTCGGCGCCCTGCTCCGCCACATTGCGGTAGTGATTGCGCACCCCGAACGCCGCCGCCTGCGCGCGCTGCCACTGCACCGGCAGCGGCGCCGCCGCCTCGATCGCCTGCCGCACCGCATCGTGCGCCACGCTGGCGGCCAGCACCGCGCTTAGCGGCAGCGCCGCCCACGGCGCGGCCAGGGTGGCGATGTCGGCGTGCGCCACCGCGCCCTGCAGCTGCAGCTGCCTGCCGTCCCACAGCGCCCACTTGAACGCGGGTGTTGCCGGCGTCGATCAGCAGCTTCATGGCGCCGCTCGCAGGCTGACTTCGCCGACATGGAACACGCGGCGGCCGGCGGCGCCGTCGACCAGCAGCGCCCCGCTGTCGTCGACGCCGACGGCGACACCGTCGGCTGGCTCGCCATGACTGAAGCTGAGGCGCACCGGCTGGCCGATGAAGGCCGCCAGCTGGTGCCACTCGTCGCGGAAGGCGGCAAAACCGTCACGATCGAACTGGCTCAGCACCTGTGCCAGCTGGTTGAGCAGCGCCGCCAGCAGTGCATTGCGGCCAACCTTGCAACCGGCATCGGCGAGATTGGCCACCGGCTGGTCCACCTCGCCCGGCGCCGCCACGTTGAGGCCGATGCCGATCACCACTGCCGCCGGTCCCAGCGCATCGCCGGACAATTCGATCAGGATGCCGGCCAGCTTGCGGCCGTCGAGCAGCACGTCGTTCGGCCATTTCAGCGCCACCGGCACGCCGAATTCGCGCAAGGCGCGCACGATGGCAATGCCGACCACCAGCGACAGCCCGGCCAGACCGGACAGGCCGCGATCAAAGCGCCACAGCAAGGAAAACGTCAGCCCGGCACCAAGCCGCATCTGCCAGCGCCGCCCCAGCCGGCCGCGACCGGCGGTCTGCCGCTCTGCCGCCAGCACCAGGCCGTGCGGCGCGCCCTGCGCCGCACGCGTGGTGAGCTGGGTATTGGAGGAGTCGATCTCGTCGGCCAGCGCCAGCGTGAACACGTTGGCCGCACGCTCGTCCAACCCGGCGCGCACCGCAGCTACCTCCAGCAGCGAGAACGGTGCCGGCAGGCGGTAACCCTGGCCGCGCACGCTGAACACGGTCAGGCCGAATTCGTTCTCCAGATGATGCACTGCCTGCCACACCAGAGTGCGCGAACAGCCGAGCTGCTGCGCCATCGCCTCGCCGGAGTGGAAACGGCCGTCGGCCAAGGTGCGCAACACCGAAAACGCCAGGTCTTTCATTGGCCGTCCACGGTCCGGATTTTCTTGATGGTGGCGGTGGTCGAGGTATCGAACAGGAAGGGAATGGAGTGCACCTCGCCGCCACGGGCCAGCGTTTCGGCGCTGCCAACGATCTTGTCCACCGTCCAGTCGCCGCCCTTGACCAGCACATCCGGCTGTACCAATTCGATCAGCTCGGCCGGGGTGTCGCTGTCGAACCAGGTCACCAGGCTGACGCTTTCCAGTGCCGCCAGCACCGCAGCGCGGTTCAGCTCGTTGTTGATCGGGCGGTCGTCACCCTTGCCCAGCCGCTTCACCGAGGCATCGCTATTCAGCCCCACGATCAGGCTTCCGCCCAGCGCGCGCGCCTGCGCCAGATAGGTCACATGGCCGCGGTGCAGGATGTCGAAACAGCCATTGGTAAACACGATCGGGCGCGGCAGTGCGGCCAACCTTGCGTCCAGTTGCTCGGCGGGACAGATTTTTTCTTCAAACTGGGGAGTCGGGTAAGCCATGCGGTTCCTTTGCTGCGGCCACGACGACACGCGGCCCACCATACGATAAGCGGCAAGGATACCATTGCCGCCACGCTTGCCGCAGTGCCAATGCCATGCAAAAAGCCCAGACACAGGGTCTGGGCTTTTTTGTGCGCCGCGGAATGTTCCGCAGCGCTAATGGGGCTCTGGCAATGTCCTACTTTCACACCCGCAATGGGCACTATCATCGGCGCTAAAGTATTTCACGGTCCTGTTCGGAATGGGAAGGCGTGGTACTACTTCGCTATGGTCACCAGAAAAACTGGTCGTTTACCGGCATTCGGCGGGTAAACCAATGCCCTGACCATCAGGTCAGGGCATCTG
>NZ_LFDT01000030.1:0-38470 GCF_001037925.1 Vogesella sp. EB
CCTTAGCCATGGCAAATTCCCTGAATACAATAAAATGAGTTTGGTGCCCATGGGCAGAATTGAACTGCCGACCTCTCCCTTACCAAGGGAGTGCTCTACCCCTGAGCTACATGGGCCAAAAAACTTTACAACTATCGCAACCTGGAGCGGGTGAAGGGAATCGAACCCTCGTCGTAAGCTTGGAAGGCTTCTGCTCTACCATTGAGCTACACCCGCCTTACGATCCCGGCCAACTCTAACTGCTTTCGCCGCCAAGATGCTGGTAACTTTGGTGGGGGGAGAAGGATTCGAACCTTCGAAGGCTGAGCCGTCAGATTTACAGTCTGATCCCTTTGACCGCTCGGGAATCCCCCCGTGAAGAAGCCCGAATATTATAGACAGCTCCGGCGATCGTCAACAGCTTTTCCGTGATTTTTCGGATTTTTTGCAGCCAAAATGCAAACAGCCACCACACTCGGTGGCGGCTGCTTCACAAATCAACGGCTTAGCGCAATCAGGCCTTGGCGGTGATTACCAGGTATTTCTGATACAGCTGGTCATGCGTCTCCGGATTGGAGGCATCCAGCGGAATGCAGTCCACCGGACAGACTTGCTGGCACTGCGGCTCGTCGTAGTGGCCAACACACTGGGTACACAGGTTAGGATCGATTTCGTAGATCTCTTCACCTTGCGAAATGGCATTGTTCGGGCATTCCGGCTCACAGACATCGCAATTGATGCATTCGTCAGTAATGATCAAAGACATAGTAATTTCCTCAGGTATTTCACTAGTGAATTCTGGCACCGCCGGCACACCATCGCAAGCCCATGCCGTTATATGTTTATTCGCTGGACTCAGCGGCCAGCAACGCAAAGCGCACCGCCCCCGCCTTGCCCTCTTTCAGCACCCGCCAGCCGGCAAACTGCTCCGGCCGATCCGATTCTATATATATGCATCCGCCCGCCTTCAACATGCGGCCAACCTTGGGCAGCAATGCCGGCAGCAGGGTCAGCGCATACGGCGGATCGAGGAAGATCAGGTCGAAACGCTCCGCGCTGCGCGCCAGGTAGTCCTCCGCGGCACCGGAATGCAGCTGCACCTCGGCCGCCTCCAGCAACTGTTTGCTGTCGCGCAGGCACTGCAGCGCCGTGCGGCTTTTCTCGACCAGCACCACCTTGCGCGCACCGCGCGACGCGGCCTCGAAGCCCATCGCCCCGCTGCCGGCGAACAGGTCGAGACAATCGGCGTTCTCGACACGATCTGCCAGCCAGTTGAACACCGTCTCCCGCACCCGATCCGGGGTTGGCCGCAAGCCGTCAACATCCGGGAAGGGCAGCAGGCGCCGACGATACTTGCCGGCAATGATCCGCACCCTGTTGCGTTGCTGCGCCATGCCATGCCCTGCCTTGTTCAAAGAAGGGCGAGATTTTACTCCATTTACCGCCGCAGAACTTCTGTCGTGAATCAATCTGTTAACGCCATGTCGCGCTTTATACTCAGGTTTGCCCTCGCCCTGGCTTTTGCCGGTACAATCCAGCGCTAATCTCTTACTTCGACTCAGCCATTTCGCATGTTCAGCTTTTTCAAGAAAAAACCCGTTCCCGACACCACCCCGACCCCGCCGGCAGCCCCGGTCGCACCCGCAGCGGATCTCGTCACGCCACCTGCGGCAAGCGTTGAGCCAACGCCAGCCGCAGCGGCAACGGCAGCGCCAGTTGTTGTAGCTCCGGCCCCTGCTCCGGCCAGCAGCGTGACGCAGGCGAAACCGAGCTGGACCGAACGGCTGAAATCCGGCCTCGCCAAGACCCGTGACAAGCTGGGCAAGCAGCTGGCCGGCCTGTTTGGCGGCGGCAAGATCGACGACGAGCTGTACGAAGAGCTGGAAGCGGTGCTGCTGACTTCGGACATGGGCATGGATGCTACCAGTCACCTGCTGCGCGACGTGCGCGAGCGGGTATCGCTGAAGGGCCTCAAGGACGCCAGCGAACTGAAAGGCGCACTGAAAGAGGCGCTGATCGAACTGATCCAGCCGCTGGAACAACCACTGCAGACGCACGGCAAGAAGCCTTACGTGATCATGCTCGCCGGCGTCAACGGCGCCGGCAAGACCACCTCGATCGGCAAGCTGGCCAAGTACTTCCAAAGCCAGGGCAAGTCGGTGCTGCTCGCCGCCGGTGACACCTTCCGTGCCGCCGCCCGCGAACAGCTGATTGCCTGGGGCGAGCGCAACAACGTCACCGTGATCGCACAGCAAAGCGGCGACGCCGCCGCCGTCTGCTACGACGCGATACAGGCCGCCATGGCCCGCGGCATCGACATCGTCATTGCCGACACCGCCGGCCGCCTGCCGACGCAATTGCACCTGATGGAAGAAATCAAGAAGGTGAAGCGCGTGATCCAGAAGGCGATCCCGGATGCTCCGCACGAAGTGGTGCTGGTGCTGGATGCCAATATCGGCCAGAACGCGATCAACCAGGTGGTGGCTTTCGACGAGGCGCTCGGTCTCACCGGCCTGATCCTCACCAAGCTGGACGGCACCGCCAAGGGCGGTGTCATCGCCGGCATCGCCAAGCAGCACCCGATACCGCTGCGCTTCATCGGCGTCGGCGAAGGCATCGACGACCTGCGCCCGTTCTCGACCCGCGACTTTGTCGACGCGCTGTTCGACTGAGCGCCTTGATCCACTTGCCGGCCGCCGTCGTTGCGGCCAACCTTTGTGCGGGATGATTGCCGATGATCCGATTTGACCAAGTCACCAAGCGCTACCCCGGTGGACACGAGGCGCTGCGCAACCTGTCCTTCGCGGTGGAAAGCGGCGAGATGGTGTTCCTCGCCGGTCATTCCGGCGCCGGCAAAAGCACGCTACTGAAGCTGGTTTCCGGTATCGAACGCGCCACCAGCGGCAATGTGCTGGTCAACAACCAGAACCTGAGCAAGCTGCGCGCCAGCCAGTTGCCCTATGTGCGCCAGCACATCGGCGTGGTGTTCCAGGATCACAAGATCCTGTTCGACCGCTCGGTATTCGACAACGTGATGCTGCCGCTGGACATCATCGGTTTCGACCGTCGCGATGCGCAACGCCGCGTGCGGGCGGCACTGGACAAGGTCGGCCTCGCCGGCAAGGAGAAGGTGATGCCGATCCGCCTGTCCGGCGGCGAACAGCAACGGCTGTGCATTGCCCGTGCCGTGGTGCACCGCCCCAGCATCCTGCTGGCGGACGAGCCGTCGGCCAACCTCGACCGCGCCTACGCGCTGGACATCATGGAGCTGTTCAAGTCCTTCCACCAGGTTGGTGTCACGGTGCTGATCTCGGCCCACGACGAAACGCTGATGGAAGACTACGGCCGCCGCATCATCCGGCTTCGTGAAGGACAATTCGCCGCATGAAACACTACCTGTACCTGCACGCACAGAGCGCCCGCAGCGCACTGCTGAAGATCCTGCGCCAGCCGTTCGGCAACCTGCTCAACCTGCTGATGCTGGCCATCGCGCTGGCGCTGCCGGTGTCGCTGTATCTCGGTGTCAGCAGTCTGCAGCAGTGGACCGCCAAGCTGAACACCACGCCGCAGATCACACTGTTCATGGAGCTGTCCAGCGAACAGGCCGATCTGGCCGCGGTGGAAAGCAGCCTCAAGCACCATCCACGGGTTGCATCCTTCCGCTTTGTGCACAAGGATGCCGCGCTGAAAGAACTGGAACAGCGCAGCGGCCTGAACGCGATCAGCGAGGGCCTCGGCAGCAATCCGCTGCCGCACGCCTTCATCGTCACTCCGCAAGCGCTGGAGCCGGCGATGCTCGACCTGCTGCAGAAGGAGCTGTCCGGGCTGCCGATGGTGGAACTGGCGCAGTTCGATGCGGCCTGGGCGCGCAAGCTGCACGCGATGATCACCCTCGCCGGCCAGCTTGCCTGGCTGCTGGCGGTGGTGTTTGCGCTGGCGATGGTGCTGATCAACCACAACACCATCCGCATGCAGATTCTGGCGCGGCAGGAAGAAATCGCGGTATCGAAACTGATCGGCGCCACCGACAGCTTCATTCGCCGCCCCTTTCTCTATCACGCTGCGTGGCAGGGCGGGCTGTCGGCGCTGCTGTGCTGGGGCCTGAGCAGCTGGCTGGCCTACCAGGCCAATCCGGCGCTGGCCGAATTCGCCAGCCTGTACGGCATCGATGCCCAGTTACGCAGCCTGCAGCCGCTGGAAGTGCTGGGCGTGTTGCTGGGCGCCGTGCTGCTGAGCATGCTCGGCGCCAGGTTGGCCGCAGACCATCATCTGCGCAAAAACCAGCCGGCGTGACATCGGGCGAGACAATCGGTCTGATTGAAATTTGCCATTGGCAGGAACTCCTGTCGTCTGGCACTCTCATAATCCGAGTGCTAAGATAAGTCGGTCCATTTAGGAGGATTGCGAATACATGTCCACTTTTGCCCTGCCCGTACTTTCTTCCAACGGCAGCCTGGAGCAATACATCCAGACCGTTAACAGCATCCCGATGCTGACCCAGGAAGAGGAGATCGAGCTTGCCACGCGTCATCAGCAACACGAAGACCTGGAAGCGGCAAAACGCCTGGTGATGTCTCACCTGCGCGTGGTGGTATCCATTGCCCGCGGCTACGCCGGTTACGGCCTGCCACAGGCCGACCTGATCCAGGAAGGCAATATCGGCCTGATGAAGGCGGTCAAGCGCTTCGAACCGAACCGCGGCGTGCGCCTGTTCTCGTTCGCGGTGCACTGGATCAAGGCCGAGATGCATGAATTCATCCTGCGCAACTGGCGGCTGGTGCGCATTGCCACCACCAAGCCACAGCGCAAGCTGTTCTTCAACCTGCGCAGCATGAAGAAGAGCTTTGCTGCACTCAGCGACAGCGAAGCCCGCGCCATTGCCGAAGATCTCGGCGTCAAGCCGGAAGAAGTGCGCGAAATGGAAACGCGCATGAGCGGCCAGGACGTGTCGCTGCTGGCCGACGACAACGACGACGACGCCTACGCCCCGATCGACTGGCTGGCCGACGCCCACAACGAGCCGACCGTGACACTGGAGCGCCGCGCGGTGGATCGCCTGCAGAGCGAAGGCCTGCTGGAAGCATTGTCAACACTGGACCCGCGCAGCCGCCGCATCATCGAAGCGCGCTGGCTGGCCGACGACAGCGGCGCCACGCTGCATGACCTGGCCGCCGAGTTCGGCGTCTCCGCCGAGCGCATCCGCCAGATCGAGGCCAAGGCATTAGGCAAGATGAAGACGGCGCTGCATAGCGGTGTGGTCATCGACGGCTGATCTGCCCGCCTCGCCAGACACAAAAAATCCCTGCCATGTGCAGGGATTTTTCATTGCTGGCCAGCCACCGCCGTTCACGGCTTAGACATCGCCGCCTCCACCTGTTGCCGCAGCGGCTGCCAAGCCGCTTCTTCCGGCGACAGCGCGCGCAGGAAAAACGGCGCGTAGGTCGGGAACGAGGCCAGTGCCAGCCGCATGGTGTAGGCGGCCTCCTGCGGGCGCCCTTCCAGCGCCAGGAATTGCGCCTCCTTGCGCAGCACATCCGGATACGGTCGCATCTGCGCCAGCAGCGCAATCCACTGCCGCTGCGCTGGCGGACTGTCGCGTCCCGGCCTCACCACATCATCCAGCAGCCCCAGCGCGTGGAAGGCAAACAGCGGCTCGCTACGCATGATCTGCTGCAGCCGCTGCTGTTGCTGCGCGCTGCGCGGGTTGTACAGGCCCTGCATCTCGACATAACGATAGCTGCCATACCCCGCCAGCAGCAGCATCAACAGCGCGCCGTACTGTACTGGCCGGAATGGGCGGCGTTTGCCCCCCTCTGCCACCGGCGCCAGCGCCAGCAGCATCACCAGTACCGCCGGGAAGTACAGGTACCACAGCGGGTACTCCAGCATGCTGTGCAATAGCGAGATGACCAGCATGGCCAGCGGCAGCAGATGCACCGCCCGCGCCTGGCGGCCACACCACGGCAGCAACACCCAGCTCAGGCCCAGCAACACCGCCAGGGTGCCGATCAGGCCGACCTCGGCCAGCAGCTGGAACACCAGATTGTGGGCATTGCTGAACAGGCCGCTGTTGACGCCGCTATCGACAAACTGCGGCAGTAGCTGCAGCCGCACGCTGTGGTACGCGTACTGCGACCAGCCGGCGCCGAACCACGGCGCCTCGCGGAACACCAGCCACGCCTTGCCCCACTCCGCCAGCCGCCGCGCGCCCATGCCGTCAGAGTTGGCCGCCAGCCGCTCGACCCCGCTGGCCACCAGCTCGCCATGCAGTAGCGGCCGCAACAGCCACTCGCCCAGCGGCAACGCGAACTGCATCAGCAGCAGCAAGCCCGCCGCCAGCAACAGCCACTGCATCAGGCGCTTGCTGGCCTCGTCGCGCACGTGCCAGTACCAGGCTGGCGCCAGCAGCAGCAAGGCGGCGGCGTACAGCAACACGGTGCGGGAGCCGGCAAAGGCGATCGACAGCGCCAGCCACAGCAGCACCGCGACGGCCACACCGCGCGACAGCACGCGCGCCACGGCCAGCCAGCTGACGGCCACCAGCCCCCAGCTAAGGTAGTGTGCATACTGGTTGCGCTGCCCGATGTGGCCGAAAATATTGGAGGTCGGATGCGCACCATCGTAGAACAGCACGCCGCCCAGCAGCGGCGCCAGCTCGGTGAGCTGCGCCAGCCCGATCAGCGACTGCAGCAGGGCACCGACCAGCAAGCCCTTGGCCAGCACCGTCATCACCGTTTCGGCGTCGCTCAGCGCCTGCCAGCGGGCCACCGCCAGCGCCAGCAGCGCCAGCGCGAGAAAGGCCAGCGCCGTTGCCGCATTGAGGCCGGGAAACAGCAACTCGACAAACCATGGCTGGCTCAGCCACAGCACAGCCAGCAGCGTCAGCCACGGCACCACCCGCGGCAGGCGCAATGTGCCGCGCGGCAGACACAGGCAGGCCAGCGCGCCGAGTACCACCACCGCGATCTCCCCCCACCACTGCGGCAGCGGCAGGTAGTGGAACGGCGACAGGAAGGGCAGCACGGTCACCGCCGCCAGCAGCAATGCGGCCAACCTTGGCCGCGCAAGAGAAGCAAACATCATCAATCCGCGTTTCGGCAAAGGCGGAAGCATACCGCACCGCCGCTTTTGCTGTCAGATCGGGAGAGTTTCAGCGCCGTGGCGCAGCCAGCACGCTGGATGCCGCCGACTGTGCGCCGCCATCGCGACTGGCCTGCAGCGCCGTATTGGCGATCGCCTGCAGCGGCCGCAGCTCCGGATCGTGACGCGACATCAGCTCGGCGGCAAAACCCGGCGTATAGGCCGGATAGGCGGCGATGGCAAAACGCAGAGCCTGCTCGGCGGCAGCGCTGTCGCCATCCAGCGCTCGCAGGATCGCGACATTGATCAGCATGCCGGCATGCGGGCGATAGGCGGTCAGCCGCTCGAACAGCGCACGCTTCTCCTGCAGCTGGCGCTTGTCCACGATCAGGTAATTGGCCAGCACCATATCGGCCTCGTAAGTCCACAGCGGATTGCGCGCAATGTGCCAGACCTCCTCGGCGCGCATCACATTCACCTGCGCATTGGAGCCTGGCACAAGCCAGCGCGCCAGCTTGCCATAGGCCAGCAGCCCTGCCACCGACTGCCACAGCAACAGCGCGCAAAAGCCCCACGTCAGCACACGGCGCATCGACAGGCGGATAGCCAGCGTGTAGTGGCGGGCCGGTGACAGCCCCAGCAGCACGGCAAACAGGCTGAGAAAAGTCATATACCACAGCGGATATTCGACCATGCTGTGCAGCAGCAGCACCATTGCCAGCAGCACCACCAGCAGGGAATGAACATTGGCCTGCTCCTTGCGGAAAAACGGCAAGAACGCCCAGCACAGGCCAATCACCACCACAGCGGTGCCAAGCAGTCCCGTTTCCGCCAGCAACTGCAGGATCAGGTTATGACTATGCGTAAACAGCCAGCTCTCCGACCACTGCCCGGCAAAACCCATCGCCACTTCCAGGCGCACGCTTTCTGCCGCATAGCCGCCCAGCCCGACACCGAACAAGGGGTGCTCCAGAAAAACTTGCCACGCCTTCTGCCACTCCACCCAGCGCCGGGCACCAAAGCCACCGGCCAGCATGCGGTCGGCGGCAGAGCCGATATCACCCAGTGGCAGGCCCAGCCAATTGAGCAGTACGACCAGTTCTTTATTGAACAACTGGCAGAACACCAGCCAGCACGTCGCCAACGCTAGGGCCAAGGCCAAACGGCCGGTCTCGGCCTGGCGGCCACTACGCCAGTAAAACAGCCACGCCAGTACCATGGCGGCGCCGGCATAACCGATCGCCAACCGTGAGCCGGACCAGCTGATGAACAGGCCGAAGAGCAGCACCAGCGGCAGCAATAACCAGCCGCGCAGCTTGTTGACAGCAAACAGATAGCAACTGGCGAACAGGGACAGGGTCAGGTAATTGGCGTAATGGTTGCGCTGTGCTACCTGACCAATCAGATTGGCCGGATTGCCCTTGTCGTAGAACACCCACGGCCATTGCAATACCAGCACCCACTGTGTCACCTGCAACAAGCCAATCACCACCTGCATCAGCCCACCCAGCAACAGCCCCCAGGCCAGCGCCGTCAGCACCAACTGTGGCGAATGGCGGGATACGGCATAGGCCAGCGCCAGGCACAGCGCCATACCCATGCTGGCTGCCGCCCCCTGTCCGGGATAGAGCGAGACCAGGGCGGTGGCAATGGTCAACAATGGCAACAGCGCCAGTAGCAGCAAGGCGCCGCTAGGCTCTGCATCACGATTTCTTGCCGGTGACAGCAGCAATACCACCACCGCCAGCAATACCGCGCAAACACTGCTGACGTAATCACCCGCCGGCTGAAAGCGTACCCAGTTGAGAAAGGGGATGGTCACCAGTAAAAACAAGGCGGCCATTGCCAGGCGTTCCAATGTGATGGTCCGGCTCATTCTGTTCCCGAAAATAAAAGGCCCTTGCATAGCAAGGGCCAGATTAATGCTCACGTTACGAATGAAATTACGAGCAAGCCTTAGGCAGATACGCGTCGTCTACTGTCGAGCTAGCCAAGCTGCACAACCAAGTGGTCGAGTTGGAGCCAAAAGTAGGAATAATTACAGCGGTATCACCAACCAGATCGGTGTGAGCAGGGGCTTGGAAGGTTGCAGTGATAACACAACCACCAGCAGCAGCAGTACCAGACGAGACAGCAATATTCGCATAGGTACCGGAAGCATTCATAGTAGTACAAGAGCCCGTTTCGCCTTGCGTTTCTGCGACTTTAATCTTCATACCATCCGCCAGCGAGAACGCTTCCGAAACCTGCGCGCGCTTGGTGTAGTTGGAGTACGCCGGGATCGCAAGCGCAGCCAGAATACCAATGATCGCTACCACGATCATCAGTTCGATCAGGGTAAAACCTTGTTGTACACGTTTCATGTGTATCGCTCCTGTTTGAAAATGAAAAACGGCAAACTACCAGCGAAAAAACAAATCCAAGCCAGCACTGCAATTGCCAATTGGCACGCACACGAGCCGCCTCGGTAAATCACGGAACCGAGGCCGGCAGCTAGCAGCGACGCGGTACTACGATCTCCGCGGCTAGCTGCCTTAACGACCGTCGCGGCGAGGATACACGGCAACGGGCCAGCGCAGCTTGATTCCTGACAAAGCACAGCAAGATTGGCGCCAGGCCGTGCCAGGTTGGCCGCGGCCATCGCAAAAGACCGCTGTAGCAGGCTTTTTGCGCCCAGCACCGCCAGTACAGCTGCGGCCGGCGGGCGCAAAATCGGCAAGCGGCTGACAATTTTCGTCACTCTTGCGAGGTGCGGCGCCATGTTACGATGCCCGCCTTGTCTTCCGGAGGCCCCACCATGCATGACTCGCAAGCACAACACTGGCTGGCGCGCAGCCGCGCCGCGGTGTGGCACCCCTGCACCCAGATGAAGCGCCACGAAACCCTGCCCATCATCCCGATTGCCCGCGCCGACGGCATCTGGCTAGAGGATTTCGACGGCAAGCGCTACATCGACGGCGTCAGCTCGTGGTGGGTCAACCTGTTCGGCCACAACCAGCCGCGCATCAAGCAGGCGCTGAAGGATCAGCTCGATACCCTGGAGCACGTGATCCTCGCCGGTTTCACCCACCAGCCGGTGGTGGAACTGTCGGAAAGGTTGGCCGCACTCACCGGCCTCGGCCACGCCTTCTATGGCTCCGACGGTGCCAGCGCCACCGAGATCGCGCTGAAGATGAGCTTCCACTACTGGCGCAATCACGGCCAGACGCGGAAGACCCGTTTCCTCAGCCTGGAACACAGCTACCACGGCGAAACCGTCGGCGCGCTGGCGGTGACCGACGTGCCGCTGTTCTCCGACACCTACGCGCCGCTGCTGCAGCACAACCTGCGCGCGCCCAGCCCCGATGCCCGCCTTGCCGCACCGGGGGAGACGGCCGCCGACGTCGCGCGCCGCGCCGCTAGCGCGCTGGAGAGCCTGCTGCAACAGCACGGCCACGAGCTCGCCGCCTTCATCATCGAGCCGCTGGTACAGGGCGCCGCCGGCATGGTGATGTACGACCCGCTGTACCTGGCCGAAGCGCGCCGGCTGTGCGACCAGTACCGGGTGCACCTGATCGCCGACGAGATCGCGGTCGGCTTCGGTCGCACCGGCACACTGTTCGCCTGCGAACAGGCGGCGATCCGCGCCGATTTCCTGTGCCTGTCGAAAGGCATCACCGGCGGCTACCTGCCGCTGTCCTGCGTGCTGACCACCGACGACATCTACGCCGCGTTCTACGACGACGACGTCAGCCGCGGCTTCTTGCACTCGCACAGTTACACCGGCAATGCGCTGGCCTGCCGCGCGGCGCTGACCGTGCTCGACATCTTCGAGGATGAACAGGTGATTGCGGCCAACCTTGCCACCGCCGCGCTATTCAGCCGCCATCTGGCGGTGATCGCCGCCCATCCGGCGGTGCGCCACTTCCGCCAGCGCGGCATGATCTGGGCGTTCGACGTCGACTGCCAGCGTGCCGACTTCGGCCCCGCCTTCTTCAGCCTGATGCTGCAGCAGGGCTGTCTGGTGCGCCCGATCGGCAAGACGGTGTACTTCATGCCGCCCTACATCATCGAGGAAAGCCACATGCGGCAGCTGGTCGACGCCACGCTGTCGGCGCTGACGCAGCTGCTGGCCGGCGACCGCCCGTCGTCACGGCCGGAAACCGCGCTGCCGTAAGCCGCACCCCGCCGAGTGACGCACTGCGGCATGGCGGCGGAATCGGGTAAACTGACGGCTTTGCTTCTGACGGGATTCGGAGACATGCAATCGGTGATTCACAGCGCCACGCGCATCGTGGTGAAAGTAGGCTCCAGCCTGGTGACCAATGACGGCAAGGGTCTGGACATGAGCGCGCTGGCGCGCTGGGCCGCCGAAATCGCCGACCTGAAACGCCGCGGCAAGGAAGTGGTGCTGGTTTCCAGCGGCGCCATCGCCGAAGGCTGCCAGCGGCTGGGCTGGGCCAAGCGGCCGAAGGCGGTACACGAGCTGCAGGCCGCCGCTGCCGTCGGCCAGATGGGGCTGTGCCAGGCCTACGAAAGCGCCTTTCGCGAGCACGGCCTGAAAACCGCGCAGGTGCTGCTGACCCACGAAGACCTGTCCGACCGCCTGCGCTACCTCAACGCCCGCACCACGCTATCAACGCTGCTGGCGCTGAACGTGGTGCCCATCATCAACGAAAACGACACCGTGGTCACCGACGAGATCCGCTTCGGCGACAACGACACCCTCGGCGCGCTGGTCACCAACCTGATCGAAGCCGACAGCCTAGTGATCCTCACCGACCAGCAGGGCCTGTACACCGCCGACCCGCGCAAGCATCCCGACGCCGCCTTCGTGCACGAGGCCGAGGCCGGCGACAGCAAGCTGGAAGAGATGGCCGGCGGCGCCGGCTCCAGCGTCGGCACCGGCGGCATGTACACCAAGATCATCGCCGCCAAGCGCGCCGCGCGCAGTGGCGCCGCCACCGTGATCGCCTGCGGCCGCGAAGCCAATGTGCTGTCGCGGCTGGCCGATGGCGAGGCGATCGGCACCCAGCTCAATGCGCCGACCACCAGGTTGGCCGCACGCAAGCAGTGGCTGGCCGATCACCTGCAGCTGTCCGGCAAGGTGGTGCTCGACGCCGGCGCCGCGCTGGCGGTGCGCGAAAAAGGCACCAGCCTGCTGCCGATCGGCGTCATCGCCGTAGAAGGCAGCTTCCTGCGCGGCGACGCGGTAGTCTGCGTCGACGAACAGGGCGCCGAGGTGGCGCGCGGGCTGGTCAACTACAGCTCGGAAGAAGCGCGGCTGATCATGCGCAAGGCCACCCGCGACATCGAGGGCGTGCTCGGCTACCTGATCGAGCCGGAGCTGATCCACCGCGACAACATGGTCGCGCTGTAAGAGGCTGTTCACGATCTTCGGCGGCTGATAAACGGCTTCGGCATGCTGCTTTCTATCCAGCTCAATGCCGCTTCCTCAGCCGTTTTCGCCTTGTCTCGCGTGAGCAGGCGGGATCGTGAACACGTTCCAAGGCGACCGCACACAAAGCAACAGGGCTGCCGCGGCAGCCCTGTTTGCATGATGGCCAGACCGGCCCGGCGTGGCGCTTACTCCGGCGCCTTGCCGCCGCGCTCGCTGGCGCGAGCCTCCACCGCGCGCATGATCACGTAGGCGACCATGGTGCACAGGAAGAACAGCAGCATCACCCACGCGATCTGCGACAGGGTATCGATCACGGTGCGGTAGATCTGGATGGTCCAGCGCACGCCGTTCAGCTCCAGCGCCGATTCGCGGCCGTTGGGCACGAACTTTTCCAGATCCCAGATGCGCACGCCACCGGAGACGCCGACCACCACGATGGCGAAGCTCATGTACTTGCGCCACGCCTCGGCCAGATCATCGCCGACGATGCGCGACAGGATTTTCTTCACTGCCTCGTTGAAAAAACGGACCACCAGTATCGACGTCACCAAGGCGACCGCCAGTGTCACCAGCAAAATGGCGTAAAACATGCCTGCATACTCCCTGAGCAATCATGAGCGAATAAAACATCTGGCGCGCATTGTACGCCGCGTGCTCAACCTTGCGCAGCCCCGGGCAGCAAGGTGGCGAAACGCTGCAATAAAGCCGCCGCATGTGGTGTCGCTGCAACATTCTGCTGCAGCACCGGCAGCGACAGCTGCGCCTTGTCCAGCAACGGCGCCAGTTGTGCCAGATAGCGCGTCATCGCCTCGGCATTGAATTCCGGGTGAAACTGCACACCCCACGCCGAACCGTGGCGGAAGGCGTGGTGCGGTTCGAAGGCATTGTGCGCCAGGCACACCGCGCCGGCCGGCAGCCGCTGCACGCTCTGCCAGTGGATCACGTTGGCGGCAAAACGCTCCGGCAATGCCGACAGCAGCGGATCGGTGGCAGCGGCGGCGGTGGTATGCACCGTCACCGTGCCGGCCTCCGGCCCCTGCGGGTGGTAACCGACCTCGCCGCCCAGCGCCGCCGCCAGCAGCTGGTGCCCGAAACAGATGCCCAAGAGCGGCACGTTGGCCGCATGCGCGCTGCGCAGCCAAGCGGCGGTGGCCTCGCTCCACGGCGCGCGCTCGCTGACCATCGCAGCCGAGCCGGTAATCACCGCCCCCGCCACTTCCGTCACCGCCGGCAGCGCCTCGCCGGCCTGCACGTCGATCACCTGCCAGCTGTCGCCATCGGCGCCCAGCTCGCGGCGGATCCAGTCGTCAAAATCGCCCAGCTCGCCACGCAACTCGGCATAGACGCGGCCGGTACGGATAATCAGCTTTTTCTGCATGCTCTTCGCTCGTTCATCGTCAACCGCGGCCGCCGCTTACTCCCTGGTCGGCAGCCCGAAATGGGTATACGCCAGCGCGGTGGCCATCCGCCCGCGCGGCGTGCGCTGCAGATAGCCCTGCTGGATCAGGAACGGTTCGATCACGTCCTCGATGGTGTCGGTCGACTCGCCGATGGCGGCGCCGACGTTGTCCAGCCCCACCGGGCCGCCACCGAACTTGTCCAGGATCGCCTGAAGCAATTTGCGGTCCATCACGTCCAGGCCGGCCGGATCGACGTCCAGCATCGCCAGCGCGGCGTCGGCCACCGCCGCGGTCACCGTGCCGTCGGCGCGCACCTCGGCGTAGTCGCGCACGCGGCGCAGCAGGCGGTTGGCGATACGCGGTGTGCCGCGCGAGCGACGCGCGACCTCGAACGCGCCGTCGTCGGCCAGCGGTACGTTCAGCAGGCCGGCGGAGCGCACCACGATGCGCTGCAGCTCCTCCGGGGTGTAGAACTCCAGCCGCGCGACAATCCCGAATCTATCCCGCAGCGGGTTGGTCAGCATGCCGGCGCGGGTGGTGGCGCCGACCAGCGTGAACGGCGGCAGGTCGATCTTCACCGAGCGCGCCGCCGGCCCCTCGCCGATCATGATGTCGATCTGGTAGTCCTCCAGCGCCGGATACAGGATCTCCTCCACCACCGGCGACAGGCGGTGGATCTCGTCGATGAACAGCACGTCGTGCGGCTCCAGGTTGGTCAAGAGCGCGGCCAGGTCACCGGCGCGCTCCAGCACCGGGCCGGAGGTCTGGCGCAGGTTGACGCCCATCTCGCGCGCCACGATGTGCGCCAGCGTGGTCTTGCCAAGGCCAGGCGGGCCGAACAGCAGCACGTGGTCGAGCGCCTCGCCGCGCTTTTTCGCCGCCTCGATGAAGATCTCCAGCTGTTCGCGCGCCTTTTTCTGGCCGACGTATTCGTCCAGCTGCTTCGGCCGCAGCGCGCGCTCCAGCGCCTCTTCCTGCTGCGACAGGCTTTGCTGGGTGACGATGCGGCGCTCCGGCGCGCCGCCTATCAGGTTGTCGGTCTGGATCATGTCGCTATCACTCGGGATCAATCGCCCGATGTTACCACTGCTATACTGTGCCCCGCTTGCGGCCAACGTTGGCCGCAAGCGACGTCTTCAGGGCGGGGTGCAATTCCCCACCGGCGGTATGGCTGCCTGCGCAGCCGAGCCCGCGAGCGCTTTTGCCGCCCGGCAAAAGGTCAGCAGATCTGGTGCGATGCCAGAGCCGACGGTCACAGTCCGGATGAAAGAAGATGACGCCATCCCCCGCACGCCAGCCGGCGACGGGAGCTGCTGTCCGCGTACGCCGTGCGCACCAGGTTGGCCGCCAGGCCCGCCGCTTCACGCCCCGTGACGTGTTTCTCACTAGCCAATTTGAGGACCGTTATCCATGAATGCCAACACCGATATCCTTTCCCTGCGCCTCCACGCCGCCCTTGCCGCGCTGCGTGCCGGCAAGCCGGTGATCGTCGCCGACGACCACGACCGCGAAAACGAGGCCGACCTGATCCTGGCCGCCGACGCGCTGACGGTGCCGGAAATGGCGCGCCTGATCCGCGACTGCAGCGGCATCGTCTGCCTGTGCCTGACCCCGGAACACGCGGCACGCCTTGCGCTGCCGCCGATGGTGGCCGACAACGGCAGCCGCTACGGCACCGCCTTCACCGTCAGCATCGAAGCCGCCGAAGGCGTGAGCACCGGCGTCTCCGCCGCCGACCGCGTCACCACCATCCGCGCCGCCATCGCCCCTGGCGCCAGGCCCGACGACCTCGCCCGCCCCGGTCACGTCTACCCGCTGATCGCCCGTGCCGGCGGTGTGCGCGAACGCCGCGGCCACACCGAATCGGCGGTGGAGCTGGCGCGACTGGCCGGTTTCAGTCCGGCCGGCGTACTGTGCGAGCTGATGAACCCGGACGGCAGCATGATGCGCGGCGCCGAGCTGGACGCCTACGCCGTGCAACACCAGCTGCCGCAGCTGACAGTGGCCGAGCTGGTGCAATGGCTGGCGCGCGAGCAGCCGTGAACGCTTGCGGCCAACGTTGGCCGCAAACAAAAACCGCAGCGTACTCACGCTGCGGTTTTTTTGCGGCTGACGCCGGCGTGGTGCGGCCAGCGCCCTACTTGGCCGGTTTGCGCCCGCCGCCGTTGCCCGGCTTGAGGCGGATCGACACCCCGCCGCGGCCGCTGCTGGCCTTGCGCACCTCGAACCAGCCCGACTTCAGCACCAGCTCGGACAGCTTGGCAAAACCGTAATTGCGCGGGTCGAAGTCCGGCATCCACTGCCCCAGCAGGCTGCCGACGCCGCCGAGATCGGCCCAGCCCTCGTCGTCGTCCATGCTCTCGATGCCCTTCTGGAATTGCACGCGCAGCTTCTTGTCCAGCGGTCGCAGCACCCGTGCCGCCGGCGCCGGCTTGCCGCCGCCACGCGCGCCGTCGCCCTCCTTGGCCGCGCTCTCCTCTGCCTTGGCCTCGTCGCTCAGCGCCAGCACTTCCACGTACACAAACTTGCTGCAAGCGTTGACGAAGGCCGACGGCGTTTTCTCCTCGCCGAAGCCCCACACCTCCAGCCCGTCCTCGCGCAGCCGCGTCGCCAGCCGCGAAAAATCACTGTCGCTGGAGATCAGGCAGAAGCTGTGATAGCGGCCGGAATGCAGCATGTCCATCGCGTCGATCACCAGCGTGATGTCGGACGCGTTCTTGCCCTTGGTGTTGGGAAACTGCTGGATCGGGTGGATGGCGAAGCGGGCGCACAGGTCGCGCCACGCCTTGTCGTGACGGCTGAAGTCGCCGTATACCCGTTTCAGCGCCAGCACGCCCAGCTTGCCGGCCTCTTCCAGTACGTCCTCGATCCAGCCCGGCGACACGTTGTCCGCGTCGATCAGTACCGCTACGTTGGCCATGGTTTTCCCCTTGTTGACGATGCCGCGGCGCGCTCAGCGGCCGCCGGCGACATCGATGAAACTGCCGGTGGTGAACGAGGCGGCGTCGGACAGCAGCCACAGGATCGCCTCCGCCACCTCCTGCGGCTGACCGCCGCGCTGCAGCGGCACCGCGCTCTTGACGCGGTCGACGCGGCCCGGCTCGCCGCCGTCGGCGTGCATCTCGGTGTAGATGAAACCGGGGCGCACCGCGTTGACGCGGATGCCTTCGGCGGCCACTTCTTTCGCCAGACCGATGGTCAGCGTGTCCAGCGCCCCCTTGCTGGCGGCGTAGTCGACGTATTCGCCGCCCGACCCCAGCCGCGCGGCGGCCGACGACACGTTGACGATGGCGCCGCCCGCGCCGCCGTGGCGGGTGGACAGCCGCTTTACCGCCTCGCGGCAGCACAGCAGCGGGCCGATGACGTTGGTGGTCAGGATGCGCTGCCAGCGCGCCACGCTCATTTCGTCCAGGCGCAGCTGCGGCTCCAGCACGCCGGCGTTGTTGACCAGCGCCGACAGCGGCCCCAGCGCCAGCTCGGTTTCGGCGAACAGGCGCTGCACGTCGATTTCGTCGGCCACGTTGGCCGCAATCGCCACCGCGCGACCGCCGCCGGCGTGAATGGCGGCCACCACCGCCTCGGCGGCCGCCTGGTTGCGGTGGTAGTTCACCGCCACCGCGTAGCCGCGCTGCGCCGCCAGCAGTGCGGTGGCGGCGCCGATGCCGCGGCTGGCGCCGGTGATCAGCAGCACCTTGTCCATGCCTTAGCCTTTCATCAGGTTCTTCAGCGCCAGGCGCACGCCGTCGCTGACGGTAACGTCCGCCGGCAGGCCCTTGGTGGCCGCGGCGGCTTCTTTTTCGTTGTAGCCCAGCGCCAGCAAGGCGTTGACGATGTCGCTCTTTTCGTCCGGGGTGGCGGCAAACGGCAGGCCGCCGGGCACGGTGAGGTTGCCGCCGGTGGCCAGCTTGCCGCGCAGCTCCAGCACCAGGCGCTCGGCGGTTTTCTTGCCGATGCCGGGCACGCTGGACAGGCGCTTGATGTCTTCGCTGGCCACCGCGATCGCCAGCTCGTCGGCGGTCATGCCGGACAGGATCGCCAGCGCGATCTTGGCGCCGACGCCGGTGATCTTGATCAGCTGGCGGAAGGTCTCGCGCTCGTCGCGGCTGCCGAAGCCGTACAGCAAATGCGCGTCTTCGCGCACCACCAGGTGGGTGAACAGCGTGGTCTTCTGCCCCAGCGCCGGCAGCTGGTAGAAGGTAGTCATGGTCACGTCCACGTCGTAGCCGACGCCGTTGACGTCGACGGTGATTTGCGGGGGCAGTTTTTCGAGCAGGGTGCCGGTGAGTCGTCCGATCATTTCGGGGCTTTCAAAAGGTTGGCCGCAGTGCGGCGCTTAACAGGACAGGATGGCAGCCAGCGCCAGCGGATAAAGATTGGCCGCGGCAATGGTCTGGATCAGGGCGGGCCGCAGCCGCGCCGGTTGCGCCGCATTGTGCCACAGCGTGACGGCTGCCCGTGCCGGCAGCAGCCACAGCGGCAACAGCAGCATGGCGCGCAGCGGCAGCAGACCGGCGGAGATTGCCGCCAACAGACTCAGCAGAGCCAGCGTCACCAACAATAGGTAGCCGTAGCGCGCCTGCTGCGGCGCCAGCCGCACCACCCAGTGGCGCTTGCCGGCCAGCGCGTCGGCATCACGGTCCGGAAACTGGTTGATGTACAGCAGCGCGGCGGCCAGCAGGCCGTAGGGCAAGGCCGCGGCCAGCATGGCCATCGATGGCGCACCGCTCAGCAGCACCTGCGCGCCCAGCGGCAGCAGGGTGAAGCACAGCAGCACGCAGGCTTCGCCCAGGCCGCGGCTGTTCAGCCGCAGCGGCGGCGCCGAGTAGCCCCAGCCCAACAGCACGCCGATCACGCCGATGGCCAGCAGCCACGGCCCGCTCAGCCACACCAGCAGCAGGCCGCCGGCGATCACCAGTGCAAACAGCCCCTGTGCCAGCCGCACCATGTCGTGGCGGCTGAGCAGCGCGTTCTGGATCACGCGGCTGCCGCCGGTAAACGGAAACTGCCGCGCCACGTTGGCCGCATCGCTGCCGTTGTCGTGGTCGGCCACGTCGTTGATCACGTTGACCGCGGCGTGACACAGCAAGGCCAGCAGCAGCGCCAGCGCCGCTTGCGGCCAACGTTGCCACAGCGCGTCGACGCCACTGCCGGCGATGCCGAGCAGCACGCCGCCGAGGGTCAGGGTCAGGAAGGCCGGGCGGGTGGCCAGCAGCCAGCGCGCGGCACGGCCATCAAGGCGGGAGCGGTCGGGTGGCGGCGGGCAAGTCGCTGTCGGCATGGTGTCGGAGGCGGAAGGCAGATCCAGCAAGCATAACGCAAAGCCGGCGCGCGGCCGCTGCCGGCAAGCGATAACGCGTCAGAAGCGCCAGCCGCCGTGGGCGCCGACCACGCCGGCCAGCAGCGCACTCAGCGTCAGCGCCAGCAGCCCGACATGCAGCCGCTGCAGCAGGCGCATGGTGCCGGCCGGGTCGTGCTGCGCGCGCCGCTTCAGCCAGCGGTGGATGAAGAACGGCTCCAGCACGAACAGCATCAGCAGAAACGGCAGCCACGCCGCCAGCATCAGCTGCAGCCAGCCGGTGTCCAGCAGCCGCGCCCAGCCGTCGGTCGCGTGCAGCATCCACGCGCCGCTGGCCAGCGCCAGCAGCACCCACAGCCGCGCCTGCGCGCCGAACCGGTGCTCAACGTCCTCGAACATCGCGTACTGCTGCTCTTGCGGGAAACGGCGACCGATCGCCGGAATCAGCACCGTGGTGACGAAACCGACACCGCCGACCCACATCACGATCGCCAGCACGTGCAGCGCGCGGGCGATGACATAGTCATTCCACATCGCAGGCTCCAGACAGTAAGGTTGGCCGCAGTGTGCCACGCGGCGCGGCGACCGGCCTTGGGCTGGCGCAATAAAACAGAGGACCGGCCATTTCGGCGCAGCGCCGGGGCGCGGCCTGACCCGGCGCGCGGCAAACCGCTCTTGCCTGAGCGCTGTCTTTCGGCCGCCTGTTCCGCTACAGTGCGCAGCCATCACAACTTCGTGGAAGCCGTTCGGCATGGACCCGATCCTCTCGCAACTCTCGCTGTCCCTGAATACGGCCCGGACCATCGATCAGCTGATTCGCCCGGTGCTCGAGATGCTGGGCAACATTACCGGCATGGAGTCCACCTATCTCACCAATATCGAGCTGGGACAAGGGCTGCAGCATGTGCGCTACGCGCGCAACAACGGCGAGATGCAGATCCCGGAAGGGCTGAGCGTGCCGTGGGAAGACACCTTGTGCAAGCGCTCGCTGGAAACCGGCACCCTGTCGACCAACCAGGTGAGCACGCTGTGGGGCGATTCCGCCGCGGCGCGCCAACTCGGCATCAAGAGTTATATCAGCGCACCGGTACGCAGTGGCGACGGCGGGCTGCTGGGCACCCTGTGCGCGGCCAGCGTCCGCGCGGTGACGATCAGCGCCGAAACCGAAACGCTGCTGCAGCTGTTTGCCAACATCGCGGCCAACTTCATCGAACGGGAAATGCTGCTGGAAAACCTGCAGCGCGCCAACGCCAAGCTGGCCACTTATGCGCTGACCGACCCGCTGACCGCGCTGCCCAACCGCCGCGCGCTGTTCGACGAACTGGAACGGCTGCTGGCGCAGGCGGTGCGCACCGGCAGCAGCATCCTGGTGGGGGTGATCGATCTTGACGGCTTCAAGCAGATCAACGACCGCCATGGCCACCAGGCCGGCGACGATTTTCTGCAGGCGATCGCACAGCGCCTGCAATCCGGCTTGCGCGCGACGGAAATGCTGGGGCGGATGGGCGGGGACGAGTTTCTGTTCATCGGCCCGGGGCCGGCATGGCCGGGTGGGGGCGCGCCGGGGGCACTGATCACGGAAGGCGAGCCGGCCAGCGCGGCACGCGCGCTACAGCAGCGGCTGTCGGCGCTGACAGCCGGCGACTACCAGCTGGCCGGCCACCGCGTCGTCTACGGCGGAGCCAGTGTCGGCGTCGTGCCGCTGGCCCCGTTCGGGCTGCACAGCGCCGACGCCGTACACCTGGCCGACAGCGAAATGTATGTGGTGAAACAGGCCAGAAAACAGCGCGCCTGAGACGGCGCCCATCGCGGCGCGTGATTTCAGCGCGTGATCAGGGGTGAGCCGGCCCGGCGCGATCGGCCGCGACACGGGTGAGCCGGCCCGGCGCGATCGGCCGCGACACGGGTGAGCGACGCGGCGGTGTCGATGCAACGACGCCCCGCCCGCGGCCGGAGTTGGCCGCAAGCCGCCGCTCACACCAGCCGCCCGCCCTTCACCTTGTAGCCGAGCTTGGCCAGCTGGCCGATGGCGCCGCCGCTGTGGTTGGCGTGGGTCAGCGCCACCGCCAGCGCGTCGGCGGCGTCGGCCTGCGGCGTGCCGGACAGGTTGAGCATGGTCACCACCATGAACTGCACCTGCTCCTTCGGCGCCTTGCCCTGCCCCACCACCGACTGTTTCACCTGCAGCGCGGTGTACTCCGCCACCGGCAGCTCCTTCATCACCAGTGCCGTCATGCAGGCGCCGCGCGCCTGGCCCAGCATCAGCGTCGCCGCCGGGTTGACGTTGACGAATACCTGCTCCAGCGCCGACTCGGTCGGCTGGTAGGTGGCGATCACGTCGTGGATGCCGTGCACCAGCACCTTGATGCGCTCGGCGAGGCTGGCGCCCTGCGGCGTGCGGATGGCGCCGGAGGCAACGTACAGCCGCTGGTTGCCGACGATGTCGATGACGCCGAAACCGGTGATGCGGCTGCCGGGGTCGATGCCGAGGATGCGGCGCTTCACGCCGACAGCCAGCCTTGCGCGATGGCGTCGGCCTCCGCCAGCCGCTCGGGCGTGCCGACGTCCAGCCACAGCCCGTCGTGGCGGGCGCCAGTCACCTGCCCGTGTGCCATGGCCGCGCGCAGCAGCGGCGCCAGTTTGGCCGGCTGGTGGGCCGGAATGGCGGCGAACAGCGCCGGGTGATACAGGCCGATGCCGGAGAAGGTCAACCCGATGCCGTCGGAGGCATTGCCGGACAGATGACCATCCGGCAGCAGGCCGAAGTCGCCACCCGGGTGGTGCGGCGGGTTGGCCACCAGCAGCAGGTGCGCCAGATTACTCTGGCCATCCAGTGCGGCCAACGTTGGCCGCAAGGCGGCGAAGTCGACATCGGTGAGCACGTCGCCGTTCACCACCACGAACGGGGCGTCGCCCAGCAGCGGCAGCGCGGTGGCGATGCCGCCGGCGGTTTCCAGCGCGCTCTTTTCACGCGAGTAGGCCAGACGCACGCCGTAACGGCTGCCGTCGCCGAGCGTGGTTTCGATCTTGTCGCCCAGCCAGGCGTGGTTGATGACGATATCGCTAAAACCGGCGGCGGCCAGGTGCTGGATATGCCAGGCAATCAGCGGCTGCCCGCCTACCGGCAGCAGCGGCTTGGGGGTGTGGTCGGTGAGCGGCCGCATGCGTTGGCCGCGGCCGGCGGCGAGGATCATGGCTTTCATGGGGTCGGCTTTCTGGCACCGGCTGGCAGCGGCCACGCCTGCGGCGCGACCGGCGCCAGGCCGGGTTTACTGGTCGGACGAGATGCGGGTATGACTGAACACCGAGCCGATGCTGTCGTCGTTGTCGTCCTCGTCGAGGCCGACCAGCTCCACCAGTAACTGGAACAGCGGCTGCAGCTCCTGATAGCGGCGGCTGGTCTTCTTCAGGTACTTGATGAAGCGCGGGATCTCGGCGCGGTACTTGTCCTTGCCGTCGCGGTGATAGAGGCGGGCGAAGATACCGGCCACTTTCAGGTGGCGCTGCACGCCCATCCACTCGAAATCGCGGTAGAAGTCGTCGATGGTGGCCGCCACCGGCAGCCCGGCGGCGCGCGCCTTTTCCCAGTAGCGGACGGCGATGTCGAGCACGAATTCCTCGTCCCAGCCGATGAAGGCGTCACGCAGCAGCGACACGATGTCGTAGCTGACCGGGCCGTACACCGCGTCCTGGAAGTCGAGCACGCCCGGCTTGCCCGGGGTCAGCATCAGGTTGCGCACGATGTAGTCGCGATGCACGTAGACCTTGCCCTGCGCCTCGATGCGCGGCAGCAGCACCTGCAGCGCCGCGTCCCACAGCTGGCGCTGGGCGTAGGTCAGCGGCTTGCCCAGCTCCTTGGCCACGTACCACTCCGGGAACAGGTTCAGCTCGCGGGTCAGCAGCGCGTGGTCGTAGTCCGGCAGCACGCCGGGCTGGCTGATCTTCTGGATCTCGATCAGGGTATCCACCGCTTCCAGCAGCAGGTGCTTGCGCACCATTTCCCATTCATCGTGCTGCAGCGCCGCCAGCAGGGTGATGGTGCCGAGGTCTTCCAGCAGCATGAAGCCCTGCTCGCGGTCGCGCAGCAGGATGGCCGGCACGTTGGCCGCCGGCGCAAACAGCTCGCGCACGCTGACGTAGGCGTCGGTGTTCATCTTTTCCGGCGGCGCGTCCATCACGATGCGGGTGCTGCCATCGGGGAAGGTTGCACGGAAGTAACGGCGGAAATCAGCATCGGCGGCGGCGAATTCCACCGTGATGGTCTGATCGGGAAACTGCGTGGCCAGCCACGCTTTCAGGGCTTCGAGTCGCTGCATAGTCGCGTATATCGGCAAATTGGGTACAATGACGCGATTGTAACCGCTTTGACCGCGCCCCAACATGGCCGGCTCGACTTCTTCCGATGCAGACACGCTTCCGTTTGACGCCCGTGATGGCGGCCTTGCTCCCCCTGTTCCTGCTGCCGCTGGCGCAGGCGGACTCCCTGCCGGCGGGCACGCTGAGTGTCGAATCCGACACCCTGAGCGGCCAGATGGACGTCGAGCTGAAGGCCAGCGGCCAGGTGAAGGCCACCCGCGACGACCAGACCGTCGAGGCCGACTGGCTGGAGTACTTCGTCCAGCGCCAGCAGTTGCGCGCCGGCGAGCGGGTGCGGCTGACGCAGGCGGACGGCCAGATCGAGGCGGAGCAGCTCGACTACCTGCTGGGCGAGCGCAGCGGCAGTGCCAGCAACGCGAGCTTCAGCTTCGGCCGCGACGGCAAGACGCTGCGCGGCAATGCCGGCAAGCTCGAATTCCAGGGCAAGGACAACTACCGCCTGCGCAGTGCACGCGCCAACACCTGCGATCCCAACGACGACTCCTGGTACCTGAAGGCCAGCACCATCGACCTCGACTACGGCCGCAATGTCGGCGTGGCGCGCAATGCGCGGGTGGAATTCCAGGGCGTGCCGATCCTGTACACGCCGTGGATCGACTTCCCGCTGGACGGCGGCCGCAAGAGCGGCCTGCTGTTCCCCACCATCAGCACCGGCAGCGACGGGCTGCAGGTATCGCTGCCCTACTACTGGAACATCGCGCCGAACTACGACGCCACCATTACCCCGCGCTACATCGAACAGCGCGGCATGATGCTGGGACTGGAAGGCCGCTACCTGCTGCCGGATGCCCAGGGCCAGCTGTATACCGAGCAGCTGCCCAACGACAAGAAAAGCGAGCAGAGCCGCTTCCTGTGGAAGGGCGAACACGTGCAACAGCTGGCTCCGGCGCTGAGTGCGGGTGCCAACGGCGCGTACGTGTCCGATGACGACTATTTCGACGACTTCGGTGACCGCGTCAGCAGTGCGGCCAACGTCAACCTCAAGCGCGAGGCCTGGCTCAGCTACCGGCCGGAGTGGGGCTCGGTGACGCTGAAAGCGCAGCGCTACCAGACGCTGCAGGACGACAGCGGCACGGTGGAAGAGCCGTACGCGCGCCTGCCGCAGCTGAGCATCAACGCCCGCCAGCAGTTCGCCGGCTTCAGCAGCAACCTCGAAAGCGAGCTAACCCGCTTCAGCCACAGCAACAAACAGGAAGGCACGCGGCTGGTGGCCTACCCCAGCCTGAGCTATGCCATCGAACGGCCGTGGGGCTTCCTGCGCCCGAAAGTCGGCGTCCACTTTACCCGCTACGAACTGGCCAACAGCGACAGCAGCCAGACGGTGCGCAGCGACGAACGCACGCTGCCTATCGTCAGCCTCGACAGCGGCCTGTACTTCGAGCGCGACAGCACGCTGTTCGGCCGCGACATGAACCAGACGCTGGAGCCACGCCTGTTCTACGTCAAGATCCCGAAGGTCGATCAGTCCAGCCTGCCCAACTTCGACACCTCGGAAAACGACTTCAACTTCGCGCAGCTGTTCACCGAGAACCGCTTCTCCGGCCACGACCGCATCAACGCCGCCAACCAGGTCACCGCGGCGCTGACCAGCCGCTACCTGGACAAGGAAAACGGGCTGGAACGGCTGCGCGTCGCCATCGGCCAGCGCTTCTACCTCAGCCGCGACGACATCAGCCTCGACGGCAGCAGCAGCGAACGCAGCGAGGCCGGTTCCGACCTGCTCGTGACCGTCGGCGGCGACCTCAGCCACAGCCTGCGGCTGGACGGTTCCTACCAGTACAACCAGGCGCTATCCAAGACCGAACGCTACAATGCGCAGCTGCGCTACAACCCGGCACCGGGCAAGACCGTCAGCGTGCGCTACCGCTACGGCCGTGACGAGCTGATCGGCAGCGGCAGCGAGCGTGACACCTTGCGCCAGATCGATGTCGCCGGCCAGTGGCCGATCGCGCCGCGCTGGTACGCGGTGGCGCGGCAGAACTACTCGCTGCGCGACAAAAAAGCGTTGGAGCAACTGGCCGGGGTGGAGTACAACGATGGCTGCTGGAGCATGCGCGTGGTCGGCCAGCGCTACGTCACCGACCTCGACAAGACCAAGAATGCCGTGTTCCTGCAACTGGAGCTGAAAGACTTCAGCAGCGTCGGCAGCAATCCGCTCAATGCCCTGCGACTAGCCATTCCGGGCTACAGCCCAATCAACGAGACAACAGGTAACTGATGAAACAGCTCCTTCTTGCCGCGACCCTCGCCCTCAGCCTGGCCACCCCGGCCAGCGCTGCCGTGCAGACCGCCGACCGCATCGTCGCCGTGATCAATAACGGCGTGATCACGCTGAGCGAACTGCAACAGCGCGAAGCCGAAATCACCGCCAGCCTGAAACGGCAGAACGTGGCACTGCCGCCGGCCAGCGTGCTGTCGCGGCAGGTGCTGGACCTGATGGTCAACGAGCAGCTGCAGCTGCAGTACGCCGCCAGCAACGGCCTGCGCGTCAGCGAAAGCGAAATCGACCAGACCCTGCAACGGCTGGCGGCACAGAACAAGACGGACCTGCAAGGGCTGTACGCCCGCCTGCAGCAGGACGGGCTGTCACTGGAGCAGTTCCGCAAGAGCCTGCGCAAGGACCTGCTGCTGGACCGCATCAAGGAACGCGAGATCGTCGGCCGCGTCAATGTCACCGACAGCGAGGTGGAGCAGGTGCTGAAGAGCACCCAGGGGCTGTCCAACGCCGAGTACCGGCTGGCGATGATCCAGCTCAACATACCGGAACGCGCCGATGCCGCGCAGATCGAGAAACTGCGCCAGCGGCTGCAGGAAGCACAGCAGGCGATCCGTAACGGCCAGTCGTTCGCCGAAGTGGCCGCCCGCTACTCCGAAGCCGCCACCGCGCTCAGCGGCGGCGACATGGGCTGGAAAGGCGCCAGCGCGCTGCCGCCGGACTTCATCCAGCTGCTGGACAGCATGAAGGTCGGCGACGTCACCGACATCGTGCGCGCCAACGGCAGCCTGTTCCTGTTCAAGCTGTCCGACAAGCGCAACAGCGCCGGCGAGCAGCTGGTGCAGCAGCACAAGGTGCGCCACATCCTGATCAAGACCAACGAAGCCACCTCGGAAGCGGAAGCCAAGGCGCGCATCCTGCAAGTGCAGGACCGCCTGCAGCGCGGCGCCAGCTTCGAAGCGGTGGCACGCCAGTTCTCGGAGGACGGCAGCGCCTCGCTCGGCGGCGATCTGGGCTGGCTCAACCCCGGCGATACGGTGCCGGAATTCGAGCGCGCCTTCAACGCGCTGCAAGCCGGGCAAAACAGCGAGCCGGTACGCAGCCCGTTCGGCTGGCACCTGATCCGGCTGGAAGAAGTGCGCAGCCAGGACGTGTCCGGCGAACGCGCCAAGCTGGCGATCAAGCAGCAGATCCGCCAGCGCAAGGCAGAGCAGAACTACAACGACTGGTTGCAGCAACTGCGCGCCGCGGCCTTCATCGATGACCGGCTGATCGAAAAATAACCCCCAAGGCCGGTGCTCGCACCGGCCTTTTTTATTGCTGCCCCTTTTATTGCTGCCCTTTTATTGCTGGAAGACGCCATGTCCACCCCGCTCCCCCTCCTCGCCGTCACCGCCGGTGAACCGGCCGGCATCGGCCCCGACCTGGTGCTGCGCCTGCCACAGCTGGCGCTGCCGGCGCGCTGCGTCGTCATCGCCGACAAGACCCTGCTGCAACAGCGCGCCGCCGCGCTGGGGCTGGACGTGCCGCTGGTCGACTACCAGCGCGCGCAGCCCGCGCCGGCCGGGGCGCTGGAAGTGTGGCACGTGCCGCTGGCGGCGCCCTGCCAGCCGGGGGTGCTGGATGCGGCCAACGGCCGCTACGTCTTGGCCACGCTGGATGTCGCCATCGCCGGCTGCCTGAGCGGCGAATTCGCCGCCATGGTCACCGCGCCGGTGCACAAGGGCGTGATCAACGACGCCGGGGTGGCGTTTTCCGGCCACACCGAGTACCTCGCCGAGCACACCCACACCCCGCTGGTGGTGATGATGCTGGCCGGCGCCGGCATGCGCGTGGCACTGGCCACCACCCACCTGCCGCTGCGGCAGGTAGCCGATGCCATTACCCGCGACAGCCTGGAAGCCGTCATCCGCATCCTGCACGCCGATCTGGTCAGCAAGTTCGGCATCGCCGCGCCGCGCATCCTGGTCGCCGGCCTCAACCCGCACGCCGGTGAAGGCGGTCACATGGGCCGCGAGGAAATCGACGTCATCGAGCCCACGTTGGCCGCACTGCGTGGCGAGGGCATGAACCTGATCGGGCCGCTGCCGGCCGACACCCTGTTCAACCCCGACAAGCTGGCGCAGGGCGACGCGGTGCTGGCGATGTACCACGACCAGGGCCTGCCGGTACTGAAGCACGCCAGCTTCGGCGCCGGCATCAATATCACGCTGGGCCTGCCCATCATCCGCACCTCGGTCGACCACGGCACCGCGCTCGATCTTGCCGCCACCGGCCGTGCCGACCCCGGCAGCCTGTTCGAGGCGGTGCGACTGGCCGCGCAGCTCGCGACCTGAGCCCCCCATTGTCCCCCGCTGGCGGCCACCCCTGGCCGCCAGTTGCCGTGCTGCGCCCGCCAAAAAACGGCCCCCGTTATTTGCATAATGCCGACAATATCCAATCACTAACGGTTATATCAGCCTGACGTTAGCGGCATTTTTCGCGGCGCAGCATTTGCGGTAAAATCGCGGCAACTCTCCACACATCATCGCCGAAGTTCAGGGACATAATGAGCACCACCACTCACACACGCGTACGGGAAATCCCGTACAACTACACCTCATATTCGGATCGCGAGATCATCATTCGCCTGTTGGGCGAACCGATGTGGCAATTACTCGAAGAGCTACGGGCAGAACGGAAAACAGGCCGTTCTGCCCGTATGCTTTTCGAGGTGCTGGGCGACATCTGGGTGGTGGACCGCAACCCCTATCTGGTCGATGACCTGCTGGACAATCCGCAACGCCTGACCGCACTGGTCGGCGCGCTGCGTCACCGCCTCGGCGAAGTGGACAAGCGCCGCGACGGCAACGACAAGGTTGGCCGCATGATCGCCGCCGCCTACCAGGCGGTGGACAGCTTCGAGCAGCAGTTCGGCGAGACGCGCGAGCTGCGCGCCGCCATCCTCAAGCGCTTCGGCAAGATCACCCGCCGCGACAACATCCTGTTCGACGGCCTGGCGCGGGTGTCGCACGTCACCGACGCCACCGACTGGCGCGTGGAATACCCGTTCGTGGTGCTGTGCCCGGATACCGAGGCCGAGATCGCGCCGCTGGTGAAAGCCTGTATCGAGCTGGAGCTGACCATCATCCCGCGTGGCGGCGGCACCGGCTACACCGGCGGCGCGGTGCCGCTGGACAAGCGTTCGGCGGTGATCAACACCGAGAAGCTGGATCGCCACGTCGGCGTCGAATACATCGCCCTGCCCGGCCTTGACGGCAAGCGTGCCACCATCCAGTGCGGCGCCGGCGTGGTCACCGCCCGCGTCTCGGAAGCAGCCAGCGCTGCCGGCCTCGTGTTCGCGGTCGATCCGACTTCGGCCGAGGCGTCCTGTATCGGCGGCAACGTCGCGATGAACGCCGGCGGCAAGAAGGCGGTGCTGTGGGGCACCGCGCTGGACAACCTCGCCAGCTGGAAGATGGTCGATCCGGACGGCAACTGGCTGTTCGTCGAACGGCTGGGCCACAACTACGGCAAGATCCACGACGTCGACGTGGCCAGCTTCCGCGTCAGCCGCCTGCAGGACGACGGCCAGACCGTGATCTCCAGCGAGCAGCTGGACATTCCCGGCCGCAGCTTCCGCAAGGTCGGCCTCGGCAAGGACGTCACCGACAAGTTCCTCGCCGGCCTGCCCGGCGTGCAGAAGGAAGGCACCGACGGCATCATCACCAGCGCGCGCTTCGTGCTGCACAAGATGCCGGCGCACACCCGCACCGTGTGCCTGGAATTCTTCGGCACCGTCGCCGAAGCCACCCCGGCCATCGTCGAGATCACCGACTACTTCAAGCCGAACGGCGCCGGCGTGCTGGCCGGCGTGCAGCTGGCCGGCCTCGAGCACCTCGACTGGCGCTATGTGCGCGCCGTCGGCTACGCCACCAAGGCCAAGTCCAAGGGCCGGCCGAAGATGGTGCTGATCGCCGACATCGTGTCCGACAACGAAAACGCGGTGGCCGAGGCCGCCAGCCAGGTGGTGCGCTACGCCAACGCCCGCCACGGCGAAGGCTTCATCGCCGTCACCCCCGAGGCGCGCAAGACCTTCTGGCTGGACCGCTCGCGCACCGCCGCCATCGCCCGCCACACCAACGCCTTCAAGATCAACGAGGATGTGGTGATCCCGCTGGATCGCCTCGGCGACTACAGCGACGGCATCGAACGCATCAACATCGAGCTGTCGATCGCCAGCAAGATCAAGCTGCTGGGCCAGCTGGCCGAGTTCTTCCACGGCCGCCTGCCGGTGGATACCGAAGGCGGCACCCTGTCCGCCGACGAGCTGATCGGCGACCGCCGCGAGACCGCGCTGGAGCTGATCACCGCCGTACAGCAACGCTGGCAGTGGCTGCTGGACAACCTGGACACGCCGCTGGCGCAATATGTACAAGGTTGGCCGCAGGCACCGCTGGAGGATGCTGCGGCCAACCTTGAGGCCAGCGTGTTCACCGCGATGCGCGACTTCAAGCTGCGCGTCAGCTGGAAGCGCGAGCTGCAGGCCGATCTGGAAGCGCTGTTCGCCGGCAAGGCCGACAGCACCATCATCGAAGCCATCCGCCTGATCCAGCAGAAAGTGCTGCGCGGCCGCGCCTTCGTCGCGCTGCACATGCACGCCGGCGACGGCAACGTGCACACCAACATACCGGTCAACTCCGACGACTACGAGATGTTGCAGACCGCGCACCGCGCGGTGGAACGCATCATGAAGCTGGCGCGCAGCCTGAACGGCGTGATCTCCGGCGAGCACGGCATCGGCATCACCAAGCTGGAATTCCTGACCGAAGAGGAAATCCAGCCGTTCCGTGACTACAAGGCGCGCGTCGACCCGAACGGCCACTTCAACAAGGGCAAGCTGCTGCCGGGCGCCGACCTGGCGATGGCCTACACGCCGTCGTTCTCGCTGCTGGGCGCCGAATCGCTGATCCTGGAGCAGTCCGACATCGGCCAGATCTCCGATTCGGTGAAGGACTGCCTGCGCTGCGGCAAGTGCAAACCGGTGTGCTCCACCCACGTGCCGCGCGCCAACCTGCTGTACTCGCCGCGCAACAAGATCCTCGGCGTCGGCCTCTTGACCGAAGCCTTCCTGTACGAAGAACAGACCCGCCGCGGCGTGTCGCTGAAGCACTTCGAGGAGCTGTCCGACGTCGCCGACCACTGCACCGTGTGCCACCGCTGCGTGAAACCGTGCCCGGTGAAGATCGACTTCGGCGACGTGTCGGTGGCGATGCGCAACTTCCTGCGCAAGACCGGCAACAAGAAGTTCAACCCCGGCACCGCGCTGGGCATGGCCTTCCTCACCGCCAAGGACCCGGCCACCATCAAAGGTATCCGTGCCGGCCTGGTCGGCGGCGCCTACAAGCTGCAGCGCCTCGGCAACCGCATCGGCAAGAAGCTGGGACTCACCGGCAGCCAGACGGCGCAGCCGCCGGCGACGCTGGGCAAGGCGCCGATCAAGGCACAGGTGATCCACTTCATCAACAAGCCGATGCCGGGCGGGCTGCCGAAAAAAACCGCGCGCGCACTGCTGGACGTGGAAGACGGCAACGTGATCCCGGTGATCCGCAATCCGAAGGACAGCGAAGACGCGGAAGCGGTGTTCTACTTCCCCGGCTGCGGCTCGGAGCGCCTGTTCAGCCAGGTCGGCCTCGCCACCCAGGCGATGCTGTGGCACGTCGGCACCCAGACCGTGCTGCCGCCGGGCTACCTGTGCTGCGGCTACCCGCAGACCAGCGCCGGCTTCAAGGACAAGGGCGACGAGATCACCACCGAGAACCGCGTGCTGTTCCACCGCATGGCCAACACGCTGAACTACCTCGACATCAAGACCGTGGTGGTCAGCTGTGGCACCTGTTACGACCAGCTGGCCAACTACCGCTTCGAGGAGATCTTCCCGGGCTGTCGCATCATCGACATCCACGAATACCTGATGGAAAAAGGGCTGAAGCTGGACGGCGTCGGCGGCCAGAAGTACATGTACCACGACCCGTGCCACACCCCGATGAAGGCCTACCAGCCGATCAAGGTGGTCAACGAGCTGCTCGGCGGCGGCGTGGTACAGAACGACCGCTGCTGCGGCGAATCCGGCACCTTTGCCGCCAGCCGTCCGGACATCGCCACCCAGGTGCGCTTCCGCAAGGAAGAGGAGATCAACAAGGATCTGGCCAAGCTGGGCGAGGCCGACAAGCCGGTGAAGATCCTGACCTCCTGCCCGTCCTGCCTGCAGGGTTTGAGCCGCTACAGCGACGACACCGGCACCCAGGCCGACTACATCGTGGTGGAAATGGCCAAGCACCTGCTGGGTGACAACTGGATGAAGGACTACGTCGACAACGCCCGCAACGGCGGCATCGAACGCGTGCTGCTGTAAGCCGTCAGCCCGGCAAAAGGTTGGCCGCAAGCCCGTTACCGGCTTGCGGCCAACCTTTTTTCATTCATGGCTCACAGTTCGCGCCGCACCGGCAGGAAACCCGGCCGCCCGAGGTAAAACCCCTGGTACAGCTCGACGCCGAGGCCGCACATCGCACGGTACTGCGCCTCGGTCTCGATGCCTTCCACCAGCATGCGGCTGCCGACCTCCCAGCCCAGCTGCAGCACCGCCGCCAGCTGGCCGTTGTCGCCCTGCATGTAGTCCAGCAGCAGGCTGCGGTCGATCTTGATGATGTCCGGCCGCAGCGCGCGCACCCAGCCGTGGCCGGAGGCCATGGCGCCGAAATCGTCCACCGCGATGCCGAAACCGGCCGCCGCGGCCGCACCCAGCGCCGCCGACAGCGCGCCGTCGCCCTCTTCCACCTCGTACTCCACCACCTCCAGAATCACGCGGCCGTTGTCGATGCCCAGCAGCTGCAGCCGTTGCAGCATCAGCGCGTAGTTGCCGCCATAACCGGCCTCGTGCACCACCGTCAGCGGCAGCAGATTCAGCGTCAGGCAGCCCGGCTCGGCGCTGGCGGCGAAATTGCGGATGTGGATCACCCGCGCCAGGCGGTCGGCGTCGATCTGCTGCAACAGCGGCAGGCTGGCGAAGAAACGGTCCGGGCGCACGCTGTCGCCGGCGGCGTCGTGCACCCGCAACAGCGCCTCGTGGCCGAACACGCCGCCGCTGCGGTAGAAGATCGGCTGGAAACAGCTCTGCAGCCAGCAACCGGCAAACTGGGCGACATAGCGCTGCGCGGTGTCTCGCTGCAGGTGCTGTTCGAATGCCTGCTGACTATCGAGTCGTGCCATCATGCCTCCGTCGCGGGGTTGGCCATCAATTCAGCATAGCAAGGCGCTGCCGCCGCCGACAGCACGATGACATCCCGGGCCGCACCCGCAGACGCTACACTGTGCGCCATGGCCGCGCGGCATGCGGCCAACCTTGCCACCCCGTTGCCGAAGGAGTCTTGCCTGATGTCTGCTACCGCACTGCTGGTCATCGATTTCCAGTATGGCCTGATCGAGCTGGCACCGCGTGCCACGCGCGGCGCCGAGACCCTGGCCAGTATCAACCGCCTGATCGCCCACGCCCGCGCCTGCGGCCACCGCGTGCTGTTCATCCAGCACCATGAAGCCGACCTGCCACGCGGCAGCGAGGCGTGGCAGCTGCATCCGGGCCTCGACTATCGCGAAGGCGATACCGTGATTGAGAAAACCGCCGCCGACAGCTTCCTCGACACCAGCCTGCGCCAGTACCTGGACAGCGAGGAGATCGAGAACCTGTGGGTCGGCGGCTACGCCAGCGATTTCTGCGTCGACACCACCGTACGCCGCGCCGCCTCGCTGGGTTACGCCGTCACCGTGGTCGCCGACGCCCACACCAGCAAGGATCGTCCGCACGCCAGCGGCGAGACGCTGGTCGCGCACCTGAACTGGCTGTGGGCCAATCTGGCGGTGCCCGGCAACGCCATCCGCGTGCTGCCGCTGGCCGCGCTGCAAAGCGGTGACGATGCGGCCTGACTGGCGCACGCGAATCGCGCTGCTGGCGGATCTCGTCGTCAACCTGCTGCTGCCGTGGCTGGTCTATGACCACACCGTGGCCGGCTGGGGCGAGCGCGGCGCGCTGCTGTGGTCGGCCTTGCCGCCGACGCTGTGGAGCCTGTGGGAGCTGTCTCGCCACCGCCGGCTGGACGCGCTAAGCATCCTGGTGCTGGGCGGCATCGCGCTATCGCTGCTGGCGGCGTGGGGCGATGGCGACGCCCGCTGGCTGCTGGTGCGCGAGTCGCTGGTGGTGCCACCGGGCTGGTGATGCTGGCCAGCGTGCTGTGGCGCAAACCCTTGCTGGCGGTGCTGGTCGATGCTGCCGCCCGGCGCCAGCCCGGCAGCCCGGTCGCGACCATGCTGGCCAGCCCGTCGCCACGGCTGACACGACTGTGGCGCGACCTCACCGTGCTGTGGGGTGGTGGCCTGATCGGCGAGTGCGGTCTGCGCAGCTGGCTCGCCTTTCATTGGCCGGTAGCACGCAATGTGGCGCTGGGGCCGTGGCTGAGTTACGGCCTGATGGCGGTACTGATGGGCGCCGGCCTGCTGTGGGGGCGCCACCTCGCCCGCCAGGCCTTACCGGCCTGAGCCGGCATGAAAAAAGCCTGCCGGTTGGGCCGACAGGCTTCACGCTGGCAGCGGAGAGCGCTGCCTAGCGACCGGTCTCCATCACCACCTCGCCCATGATGGTCGAGGCATCCTGGATACGGCCATCGGCCACACGGTAGAGCATGGTCATGCGCACGGTGCCGCGCCCTTCGGGAAAATTGCGGGTCACGATCTCGTCGTCGATCACCACATTGCCGAACACCTCGCGCCGTAGCAGCCGCGCATGCAGATCCGGCTCGGCCAGGCGCAGCGCCATGCGGGCGCGGATGGCGGCGTGCCCCTCGGCCACCAGCTCGGCCGGGTACAGATACTGGCGCGCGTTGTCGGCGTAGGTCGCCAGCAAGGCGTCCAGGTCCTTGGCGTTATAGGCATCCAGCTGCGCCTGCACAACATCGACTACCGCATCACTCATGGTTGTTTCCCTCTGCTATGGCAAGGTTGGCCGCAAGCGTGGCGGCCAATCGGATTTTCCGGCCGCTCAGCCCAGATGCGCGGCGGCGCGGGCGCGGATGGTGGCGAAATCCTCGTCCAGCAGCAGCTGGCCGTTTTCCCACACCACCCGCATCTGCAGGTCGGCGTCGCTCACCCGCTCCAGGGTGTTGACGCCCCAGGCGCCGCGACTGTCGCGCGCCGCCACCACGCGGCCGCCGAGCGAGCGTTTGCCGGGGTCGGTGACCGGGTCCTTGAACACGTCGCGCCACTGGCCGCCGACACTGATCGCCGAGCACTTCAGCGCCATCTTGTGGGTGTCGCGGTCCAGCTTCTGCAGCAGCTCGGCGCCCATGCCGAAGGCGACGTTGTCGGCGCTGTAACCGAGTTTGGCCAGCCGCGACAGGATGGCGTCGATGCTGGCCAGATTGACGCCGTCGCCCTGGATCACGCGCACATGGTTCAGCACGCGGTAGCCCTTGCTGTTCAGCGTGGTGCCGAAGGCGGCGGCCAGCCGGTCGATGACCTCGGCCACCACCTGCACCGGCTCGCCGGAATCGGGGCGGATCACCACCGTGGCGCCGCTGTCTATCACCTGCTGGCGCAGGCGCTCGCCCCACAGCTCGCTGACGGCGTGGAATACGTCGTAGCTGTCGCTGACCACCGCCAGCAACGCGCCGGGCCTGGCGAAGTGGTGCAGCATGTTGCTGAAGGCATCGCCCTCCTGCGGCCGGCCCCAGGCGGTGATGGTGGCGTGCTCCGCCGCCGGAATCGAGAACGCCGCGCACGGCTCGTGGTAGTGGCGGCGCGCGGCGACCAGCGCCGCCAGCGTGTCGCTGCCCATGAAATTGACCAGATGGGCCATGCCGCCGATTTCCGAGCTTTCGTAGCTGGACACGCCACGCGCGCCGAAATCGTGCAGCTTGAACGGCAGGCCGGACAGGTCGGCGGCGGTCTGCAACAGATAACGGCGGATGATTTCCTTGGCGCGGAAGCTGCGCGTGGCGACGCTGATCGGGTACCACACCCGCAGCAGCGCGGTCTCCAGGAAGGACACCACCCAGAACAGCTCGGGGTCGGTGGATTCGATGGTAACCATCGGCACCCCGGTCGGGATCAGCTCGCCCTCGGCCACCGCGCGGATGCGCACCGGCCAGTAGCCGTGGTGCTTTTTGACGATGCGCTCGAAGCCGGCACGGTTGAACGGCAGGCCGTGCAGCGCGGCCAGCGCCTCCGCCTCGGCGATGTGCGCCAGGGTAATGCGCTGGCTGAGGTAGTCCTTCAGCAGTGCCTGCAGGCCGAAAAACAGCACATGCGAGGCGGTGCCGCCACGCGCGGCAACGTAGGAATACATGCCGTCGGTGCCGGGCGGATACTGCACCCAGTGACTGAGCTTGTAGGAATCGCTATTGAGAATGGGATTGACGGTCATGGCGGCGCACACACGGGACAGGAGACAACAGCATACCCGCGCCGCCCGCATCTGTCATAACGCGGCCGGCTGGCCGGACGCCGCCTCGCTACCGGCGGTGGCGGCAAACGGCTGCAGCCCCTGCCCGTCATGCAGCCACACCGCGCCGCCGCCCTGCGACTTGGCGCGGTACATCGCCTGATCGGCCTGCGCCAGCAACGCCGTGGCCGTCAGCGCATCGCCGTGGAAACAGGCGACACCGAAGCTGGCACCGACCGCCAGCGGCGCTGCCGCCGGCTGCGGACAGGTGATGGATACCGCCTGCTGCAGGCGCTGCAGCAAGGCGGCCAGCGCCACCGCATCGCCACAGGCCGGCAGCAGGATGGCGAATTCGTCGCCGCCCCAGCGCCCGACCAGATCGCCGCTGCGCACCGCACGGCTCAGCCGCGTGGCGATGCGGCACAGCACTTCGTCCCCGGCCTGATGCCCCAGCCGGTCGTTGACCTGCTTGAAGCCGTTCAGGTCGGCAAACACCAGCGCCAGCGGCGTGCCGGCCGCGCGGCTGGCCTGCAGCGCCCGCTCCAGTTGCTCGTTGAACAGCGTGCGATTGGCCAGACCGGTCAGACCGTCGAAAAAGGCCAGGCTCTGCAACTGGCGCTCCGATTCCTTGATGCGGCTGATGTCGGTAAACACCCACACCGTTTCCGCGCCGCCGCCGGTGTCCTGCACGCGCGACACCGACGCCAGCACCGGCAGCGGCATGCTGCCGCGGCGGGCGATGCGCAATTCGCCCTGCCAGTGGTGGCGCTCGCCGAGCAGGCTCAGCAAGTCCCGGCCGCGCAAGGCGGTATCCGCCCCCGGCAGCAGGAATGACGGCGGTGCCGCCAGCAGCGCCGCCTCGTCGCGACCGGCGATGCGGCACAGCGCCGGATTCACATACAGCCAGCGCATGTCGCCATCGGCAATCGCCACCGCCTCGGAGCTGTGCTCGACCGCCAGCTGCGCCAGTTGCAGCTGGCGCTGCAGCTGCTTGTGCTGGGTCATGTCAATCACCGTACCCCACAGGTGGTCGATGGTGCCGTCCGGCAGGCAGTGGATATGGTTGCGTTCCAGCAGGTCGCGGATGTCGCCATCCGGGCGGATGATGCGGTATTCGATGTCGAACGGCTGCTGCAGCGCCATCTTGGCGTCCAGCTCCGCGCGCACCCGCGCCCGGTCGGCAGGATGCACGCGCTCGAAATAGGCGCTCTCGGTAGCACGGAAGGTTGCCGGATCGGTGCCGAAAATGCGGTGCACCTCGCGGCTCCAGTCCAGCCGGCCGGAAGCCATCTGCAGCACCCACGAGCCGATGCCGGCGTCGGCTTCCGCCGTTTGCAGCAGCTTCTGCGCCAGATAGTGATGCGGCTGGTCGGTATTCTGCCGCGACGGCGGTCGCAGCGTCAGCAGCACCAGCGCGTCCTCCGGCAAGGCGGCGGCATCGATCACCATGCGCTCCAGCCCGGCGCGGTAGCGCACCTGGCGCAGGCCCAGGCTGCCGACAAAGCGCGAGTGGCGGGAAAACAGCGTCGCCCACACCGGGCCGTAGCCGTCGCTGTCCGGCAACACGATCTGTTCCAGCCGCAGGCGCCGCACCTGTGCCGCCGGCAAGTCCAGCAGCTGGTACAGCTGGCGGTTGGCAAAGCGGATGCGGCCGTTGCGCTCGACCAGCAGCACCGGATCGGCGGCACCGTCCAGCCAGCGCCGGTAACGCCGCAACTGCCGGCCGCACCATAGCGCCCAGGCCGCCACCACCAGCACCGTCACCACGGCCAGTATCTGCATGCTGAAGCCCTCTTTACTGCCGAAAAGGCTTATTAGAACACATCATGACGCAACAATATTGCATTGCCATGCGGCAACGGGTGAATCGCCCCTCCTTTCCTAGATACCTCGTGAGCCTCACACTAGGCCCTACAAGGAGGTGTCATGAGCAGGCAGCGTTTCCCCGAAGAATTCAAGATTGAAGCCGTCAAACAAGTAACCGAACGTGGCTATCCGGTGGCCGAAGTCGCCAGCCGGCTCGGTGTTTCGGCGCACAGCCTGTATCAATGGCTGAAACGCTACGACCCCAAGCGCACGAAACCGGCTGAATCTGCTGACCAGCAAGCTGAAATCCGCCGTCTCAAGGCAGAGCTAAAACGGATGACCGAGGAGCGCGACATCCTAAAAAAGGCCGCCGCATACTTTGCCAAGGAGTCCGGGTAAGGTATGCCTTCATCCGGGCCCACGAGCAGCAGTTTCCAGTCCGACGACTGTGTCGTGTCATGTCAGTACA
>NZ_LFDT01000031.1:0-36952 GCF_001037925.1 Vogesella sp. EB
GGCGGCCACCGCGCGCTCGACCAGCCGAGGCCGCAGGCCGCGCGACAGCCGCAGCCAGACCGCGCGTTCCGGCGCCAGCGACAAACCGATACGCTCATGCAACGAAAGTGACACGATTGATTTCCTGTAGTGTGGTTTCACCGCGCTTGACCATGTCGACCGCGGCCTCGCGCAGAAAACGGGTGCCGTTACGGCGCGCGGCTTCCTTGATGTGGCGGATCGGTTCGCGCGCCACAATCAGCTCGCGGATCTCGTCGGTCAGGCGCAGCATTTCACCGATCGCCTTGCGCCCCTTGTAGCCGGTGCCGCGGCAGTGGCCGCAGCCGCGCCCGCTGCGAAAGCCGTCGTGCGTGGCCAGTTCGGCCGGCAGGCCGGCGGCCAGCAGTTGCGCCACCGTCGGCTGCTCCGGCTGCGAGCAGAACGGGCAGTTCAGCCGCACCAGGCGCTGCGCGAAGATGCAGTTCAGCGCCGAGACAAAGCTGTACGGCTCGATATCCATGTGGATGAAGCGGCCGATGACATCGAACACGTTGTTGGCGTGCACGGTGGTAAACACCAGGTGGCCGGTCAGCGCCGCCTGCACCGCGATCTGCGCCGTCTCGGTATCGCGGATCTCGCCGACCAGGATCTTGTCCGGGTCGTGGCGCAGGATGGAGCGCAGGCCGCGCACGAAGGTCAGCCCCTTCTTCTCGTTGACCTGGATCTGCAGCACCCCCGGCAGCTGGTACTCGACCGGGTCCTCGATGGTGATGATCTTGTCGCTGCCGGAGTTGATCTCGGTCACCGCCGCGTACAGGGTGGTGGTCTTGCCGCTACCGGTCGGGCCGGTGACCAGCACCATGCCGTACGGCTCGCTGATGTAGCGGCGGATCTCGCCGATCAGCTGGCTATCGAAGCCGAGGCTGTCCAGGCGCAGCTCCTGCTGGCTGTCGGTCAGCGTGCGCCGGTCGAGGATGCGCAGCACCGCGTCCTCACCGAGGATGTTGGGCATGATGGAGACGCGGAAATCGACCTCGCGTCCCTGCATCGCGATCTTGAAGCGCCCGTCCTGCGGGATGCGCCGCTCGGCGATGTCCAGCTCCGACATCACCTTCACCCGCGATACCATCTGCTCGGCCAGATCGGCGCCGTTGAGGCTGCCCACGGTCAGCAGCACACCGTCGATGCGGTACTTCATCACCAGCCCGTTGCCGCCCGACTCCAGGTGGATGTCGCTGGCGCCCATCTTCAGCGCGTCGTAAATCACCGAGTGCACCAGCTTCACCACCTGGCTGGTGTCCTCGCTGATCGACTTGTAAGAAATGTCCTCCAGCGTCTGCGTGGTTTCGACATGGTTGGCCGCAGAGCCCAGCAGCACGTCGATGGCGCGCCAGGATTCCTCGTAGCGAGTGAGGAAGGCGGCCAGGTCGCCGCGGTGCACCAGATACCAGCTGGCGGCCGGCTGCACCGCGCAATGCACCCACTCCTGCAGCGCCGCATCGAACGGGTTGCTGAACAGGATGCGCAGCTCGCCGTCGGCGCTGCGGCAGGCCATGCACTCCTGGCGCACCGCGTCGGGGTAGGCGATCACGTCGAAGGCCGGTTGCAGCTGCTCGATGTCAGCCATCGCCAGTGCCGGGTAGTGCGCGGTGGCGGCGAGGTGGCGCACGAAGGCATCCGGCGCCAGGCCGCTGCCCTCTTCCAGCACCGCCAGCAGCGGCCGCTGGTAGCGCTGCGCGTCGTCGCGCGCCTGCTGCACTTGGCTGGCGCTGAACGCCACCGGCTCGGGGATGGAAAGATCGCGGCTCATTGGATGCTCCCGGCCAGCTCGAAGATGGGGAGGTACATCAGCACCACCACGATGCCGATGACCAGCCCGATGAACACCATCAGCACCGGCTCGAACATGCGCATGAAGCGCTCCACCGCCAGTGCCATTTCTTCCTCGTAAAAGCCGGCGATGCGGCCCATCATGCTGCCCATCTGCCCGCTGCGTTCACCGACGCGCAGCATGCGCAGCGCCACCGGCGTGGTCAGTCCGTGGCTGTGCAGCGCACCGGAAATCGGCTTGCCGTCGCTGATGTCGCGCGCCGCCTGCTGCAGCCGCAGCCGCAGCGAGGCCTGCAACACGCCGGACACCATCGCCAGCGCCGGCACCACCGGCGTGCCGCCGACCAGCAGCATGCCCAGCATGCGGTACAGCCGCGCCAGCTGGTACAGCCGCATGCGCTCGCCCAGCGACGGGATCTTCCACAGCAACTCGCCCAGCCGGCGGATGACCTCGGGGCGGGTCAGCAGGTAGCCGCCCGCGAGCAGCAGCAGCAACAGCGCCGGCAGCAGGAACACGGCATAGGCCTGGAACAAATTGCCCCAGGCCAGCAGCAGCCGCGAGAACAGCGGCAGGTCGCTGCCCATCGTTTCGTAAACCTGGGCGAAGCGCGGCACCACGTAGCCGATCAGGAACAGCAGCACCGCGCCGCCGGCCAGGATCAGCAGCGCCGGATAGATGGAGGCGCTGATCACTTTCTTGCGCACCGCATCGACCTGGGTCTGGTAGGCGAGGTAACGGCCGAGCGCATTCTGCAGGTCGCCGGTTTTCTCGCTGGCGCGCACGGTAGCGACATACAGCGAAGGAAAGGTCTCCGGAAACTGCTGCAGCGCCACCGACAGCGACAGGCCCTCGTGCAGGCGCTGGATGATCTGGCTCAGGATGCGGCGCGATTCCGGGCGCGATTCTTTTTCGTTCAGCGCCTCGATGGCCTCCACCAGCGCAAGCCCGGCCTCCAGCAGCGCGAGCAACTCCTGGGTAAACAGCGCCAGCTGGAAGCCGGAACGCGACCATGTCCACGAGAAGCTGCGCTGCCTGACCGCCAGCACGGCATAGCCCTGGTCCTGCGCCTGGCTGACGGCTTCGCCATCGCTGAGGGCTTCCAGCACCAGTACCGCTACCTCGCCATCATGGTTGATGGCCTTGATCTCGAAATACATGATGTTCCTGACCTAGCTGCCGATATCGGCATCCTCGCCCGAGCCACCGGACTGACCGTCCTTGCCGTAGCTGTACAAGTCATATTCGCCGCGCTCTCCCGGCTGGCGATACTGGTAGGGCCGTCCCCAAGGGTCCGGCGGCGGCGCCTTTTTCAGGTACGGCCCCTGCCACTTCGGCTCGTCAGTCGGGCGCGTGTACAGTGCGGCCAACCCTTGTTCGGTGGTCGGATAGCGGCCGGTATCCAGCCGGTACTGGTCGAGCGACTTTTCCAGCGCGTCCACCTGTGCCTGCGCCGTCTTCACCTCCGCCTTGCCGACCTGCGCGAAATAGCGTGGCGCCACATAGCCGGCCAGCAGGCCGATGATCACCAGCACCACCAGCAATTCCAGCAAGGTGAACCCCGCGTTGCCGAATCGCTTCCGAGAAAGGCTATACATAGATTTCACGCCTCGATCCGCCGGCCAGCCCAGCCCTGACGGCGGCCTGCCACGCAGTAAGCTACTTGACCCAGTTGTCAATCATGCTTACAACAGAATTTAGATAAATACATTTATAGAGGGCCACGCCGGCTTTCGCCATCCATTCTTCAGTGCTAGATGCAATGCAAAGACAACGCATATGGCTTTCGCTAGCGATAACGGATGGGGTGCCGATAGCGGCAGGCCAGATGCGCGCGGGGCCCAATCCGCATGGCGCAAGGCAGGGGGAAAAAGCAGCGCCGGCAGCTGTAACCGGAAACACGGCGCCAGCGGTGGTGTACTTTAAGAAATGGCCGGCGGCGACCGGCAATTCGCGGCAAATACCGGGTGGCAAACTATACTTTTTTTCAACCGTACTGATATCGGATAGCACATCACAACAGGTCGCGCCATGTACACCAGTCACTATGGCCTTGCCGACTCGCCGTTCTCGATCGCGCCCGATCCGCGCTATCTGTTCATGAGTCAGCAGCACCGCGAAGCGCTAGCCCACCTGATGTACAGCATCAGGGGCGAAGGCGGATTCGTGCTGCTGACCGGCGAGGTAGGCGCCGGCAAAACCACGCTGTGCCGCTGCTTTCTGGAACAACTGCCCGCGCACTGCGATGTCGCCTTCGTTATCAATCCCAAACTCACGGTGCCGGAGCTGCTGGCCACCCTCTGCGAAGAGCTGCAGATCGCGCTGCCCGACGAGCACGGCAACAAGGCCTGCATCGACCTCATCAACAAGCATCTGCTGGCCGCCCACGCGCAGGGCCGCACCACGCTGCTGATCATCGACGAAGCGCAGAACCTGAGCGACGAGGTGCTGGAGCAGGTGCGGCTGCTGACCAATCTGGAAACGCACGAGTGCAAGCTGCTGCACATCATCCTCTTGGGGCAGCCGGAACTGCGCGACAAGCTGGCACGGCCGGAATTGCGGCAACTGTCGCAGCGCATCGTCGCCCGTTACCACCTCGGCCCCTTGCAACGCGACGAGATCGCCCCCTATATCCAGCACCGGCTGAGCGTGGCCGGCAGCTATCTCGACCTGTTCCCCCCGGCGGTGATGCGGCAGCTGTTTACCTGTACCGGCGGCGTGCCGCGCAAGCTGAACGTGCTGTGCGACCGCGCCCTGCTCGGCAGCTACGCGCAGGGCAAACCCCGCGTCGACCGTGCCACGGTGCGGCAGGCGGCGCGGGAAGTGTTCAACAGCAGCCCGATCCGCCCGTGGCACAAGCTGGCCCTCGCCAGCGGTGCCCTGCTCAGCACCGTCGCGGTCGCCACCGTGCTGTTCTATGGCGCACAACCGGCCGACCAGCCCCCGCCAGCCGCAGCCACCGCTGCCCGCAACACGGCAACCCGTATCCCTGCGCCGGCACAGCCCGCCGCAACCGCCATGCCCCGCTCCGCCGCCGCACTGGCGCGTCTGCCGGTGCCGCTGCCGGCCGCCGAGATCGCGCAGACATTGGCGTACCGCACGCTGCTGGGGCAATGGCGGATTCCGGCACCGGTCAGCGATGAAGCCGGTGCCTGCCAGCAAGCCGAACTGTTCGGCGCCCGCTGTCTGAGCGGCAGTGGCGACCTGGACAGCCTGCGCCGCCTCAATCTGCCGGCGGTATTGCAACTGCGCCAGCCCGATGGCCAGCTGCAGCACCTGACCTTGCTGGCGCTGCAAGGCGAACAGGCGCGGGTGGTCATCGGCCAACAACCGCACCTGCTGACGCTGGCGGCGCTGGCACAGGCATGGAACGGACGCTACACCGTGCTGTGGATGCCGCCGCCGCATTATCAGCAGCCGCTGGCGCCGGGCAGCCGCAGCCTGGCGGTCGCCTGGTTGCGGCAACAGCTCGGCCAGCTACCGGCGGCCGGCGGCGCAACGTTGGCCGCAAGCTACGATGCCGGGCTGGCCGCGCGGGTACGCCAATTCCAGCTGCAGCACGATCTGCCCGGCGACGGCATCGCCGGGCCGCTGACCCTGATACGGCTGGCTCAGGCCGGTAATCCTGACTCGCCACACCTGAGCGCCACCGCGCCCGTCACCATCCGGAGGGAGTGATCATGTCCTACATACTCGACGCCTTGCTCAAGGCCGATCAGGAACGACAACGCCACAGCACGCCGACCGTGCACTCCATCCACGCCGCGCAGAGCATCCAGCCGACGCCGGGCAAACCGCGCTGGCGCTACCTGCTGCTGATCCTGCTACTGGGCAGCGGCATCGCCGTGGCCGGCATGCTGTTCGGCTGGCAGGCGCTGGCGACGATCCGGCCGGCCCCGCCGCAGGCGGCGGACAACAGCAGCGTTGCCCTCAACCGCAATACCCCGCTGCCAGCCGAAGCGACGGTGGCTTACCTGCCGCCGGCGGACAGTCTGCCGCTGACCAGGCAAAGTGATGCCGAGCTGACGCCGGCGCTGCCAGCGCCGGCCGCCACGCCGCCCAGTCGCAAGGAAAACCGTGTCGCGGCGGCAAGCAAGCCGGCCGCGCAAACAACAGCGGCTCCGTCGCCAGCGGCCGACGCCACCATCAGCCGCATCGACAACCGCGTGTTCAACCTGCGCGAGCTGCCAGAGGCCCTGCAAAAAGAGATTGGTGACAGTGTCGTGATCTCCGGCTTTTCCTCCTCCGCCGAAGATTCGGAACGACTGGTGATCATCAACGACCGGGTACGACGCGCCGGTGACGACGTCGTGGCCGGCATGACACTGGAAAGCATCCAGGCAGATGGCGTGATCTTGAACTACAAGGGCTATCGCTTCCGTAGCGGAAGTTTCTGACCCCCCACCCACCAGAGGAAACCATCATGGCAACCCTTGCTTGCTTGCCCCGGGCCGGGCCGGTTCGCTGCCGGCAAAGGCCGGCACTGCTGGCCGTCTTGCTGCTGCTTTTGGCACCCGTCGCCGGCGCCAACATCTATGCCTTTACCGATGCCGACGGCACCACGCACTTCAGCAACGTGCCGCAGGACAAGCGTTACCGGCTGGCACTGAGCACGCCGCGCGACAGCGCTGAAGTCACGACCGGCAAGCGTGCGGCGGGCGCGCAGTATCGCGCCAGCCAGCGCGCACGCTGGAGCCAGCTGATCGACAGCACCGCGCAGAAGCTGAACCTGGACGCCGCCCTGCTGCACGCGGTCATCGCCACCGAATCCGGTTACAACTGGCGCGCGGTGTCGCCCAAGGGCGCGATTGGCTTGATGCAGTTGATGCCGGCCACCGCCGGACGTTACGGCGTGACCAACCTGTACGACCCGCAGCAGAACGTCCGCGCCGGCGCGCAGTACCTGCGCGAGCTGATGGGCCGCTTCGACAACGACCTCAGGCTGGTGCTGGCCGCCTACAACGCCGGCGAACAGGCGGTGGCACGTTATGGCAACCGCGTGCCGCCTTATCAGGAGACCATGCAGTATGTACCGCGCGTGCTGGGCAACTATGCACGCAATCAACAGCGGCCCCAAGCCGCTCCCGAGTACTGATCAAGCCCCAAAAATGCTGATGGCGGCAGGAAATCCTTGCCATTTTGCTGCCGCCATATTTTAAATATTCCGTTGAATCTATTGTCACAATGACCTACGATACAGCGTACCAATCCGCCAAAAAAAGGAAGGAGGCAAACCTCGGTTAGCGTGTTCTGTAATCGCACCGGCCACTCGCGGCAGACACTGCCGGAGAGGGTCGTAATTTGGCTGGCAAGCTGCAGCCTCTGGTATCGAACAAAAGCGGCAGAACAGTACTGGCGGTATTTTTTTCTAATGTACGCAGGAGGGGATCTCGCGCGATTCCTAGGCAAGGAACCGCCTTTGATAGCTTCAAAGGAGGTGTAACATGAGTCCCAACGGCCTCGGGAAGCTGCACAAAGCTTCCGGAATACACATATCCGCCATCAGTCGCACGGCGGGTCTCAAACAACCCCTATTCAGGTTTTTCGCCCTGCTGTTCAGCACGCTGTTCCTGCTGCTGACCGCCAATCCGGCCGCCGCCGTGGCGCCCGACAGTATACAAAACACGCTGGAAGGCTGCCGCAACAATGGCGACATCACCCTGCCCAATATCAATGGCCAGTTCATCTGTCCCGATGCGGCCTACACTACCGGTAACCTCGGCAAGGGCTGGAACGAGCTGGACCTGGTGCCCTACCGGCTGACCGTCAATGCCGGCAACTCTGCGCCGGCAAGCCAGCAATACACCATCGCGGTGGTGGTCGATAACGAGGATGCCGGCAAACCCGGCTACGACGTGCTGTCGACGCTGACCAAGAATGTCGGTCTCTCCAGTGGCACCTGCTCGATCCAGAGCGTCAGCGCCCAAGGGACACTCGAACCCGGCATCGGCGGTACCGACAAGTCGATCTACCGGCTGGTCACCATCAACCAGAACAAGAACAGCACCTGCGTGTTTGACTACTACGCGCGGCTGGCACTGGGTTCGCACCTGTACCCGGGATCGTCGCTGCACGCCAACCTGACCAACGAAACCTTCGGCACCGCCGGCATCGGCGCCCGTGACGTATCCATCCCGGTGAAAGAAATCCTGCCGCAGGAACTGCGCAAGGACATGACCGCCACCCAGGACACCGACTACACCTGGAACATCACCAAGCAGGCCAACCCGACCAGCGTCTCGTTCGGTAACGTCTGCGCCAGGGACTTCGATGACCAGTTGCCGGTGGAAATCACCATCGAGTGGACCCGTTCGGCTGCCATCAACGGCAAGGTCACCGTCACCACCAACGTCTACGCCAAGAACCCGGCATCGCGCACCATCACTGTCAACGTCACCGACAAGATCTACAAGGGACTGACCCAGACCACCCAGGTCGGCAGTGATGCCAACTCGGGCGATGTGGATGTTGCCGCCAAGACCGAAGTCAAAGTGCTGACCAATACGCAGATTCTGGATGCGGCAGATGGTAGCGAAGGCGCCTTCAACGACGTGGCCACCGCGACCTACATCGACAAGGCCACCGGTATAGCGGTACCGGGTAACACCACCGCCACCGCCAGTGCCGCCATTAGCACCGGCACCACTACCAACGCCACCGCGGTCATCACCGACACCGAGTCGATCACTGGCAATTTCCTGCAGTTCTCGGTCGATAGCCTGGGCGGCAGCGTCGCCGGCAGCTTCAATCCGGCTTATGTACTGGGTACCAAAACTGTCGGTCCGGTTAACTGGACATCCGGCGAACAAAGCAGCAGCGGTTCGGTTGTGTTCCTGAAGACCATTCACCTGAATGGCCAGAAAATCACATCTGGCACCCTGACTGACACTGCGACACTGACACCGAAAGATGGCAGCCCGCAGGTCTCCGGCCCAGTCAATGTGGCCATCGTGTCGAGTTCGGCTGCAGAGCTGAAGATCGACAAGAGCATCGACGCGGAATCGATGTCGTTCCTGGCAGCGGGTGAGAAATACGTGATCCGCTTCACCATTACCCGTCTGGGTGATGCAACCTACCAGGACAGCAAAGAGCTGACCTTCAACTACGGCGATAGTGGTGCCACCAAATCGGTCTCCCTGACCGGACTGGTACCGGATACCTATCAAGTGGTTGAGGAAACCGTGTTCGTCAATGCGGCCAACGTTGAAGCGATCGGCGTGCTTGCCGATGCGACCAGCAACTCGCGCAGTGTCGACCTGACTGTCACCGACAGCACACCGATCTGCCTGGGCACTGCCGTGTTCGCCAACAAGCGGGCATTTGGTCCGGCCACCGCAGAAGTGCAGAAAGTCACTGATCCGGTGCTGCAATCCGGTGATGCCGACTTCAAGTGGAGCTTTACCCTGACTGGCCCTGGTGCCGGGACGGGCGTCCTCGCCGAGGCTGATGCCGGTGGTGGTGCAGTAGCGTTCGAAGCAGGCGGCCAGCCGTTCTCGCTTTCCGAAGGTGTCTACACCGTGACCGAAACGCTGAAGAGTGGCTGGGACTTGAACAGTGTCAACAGTGACCCTGCTGCCACAACCTGCTCCTTTACCGTCAATTACCCAGCCGATGCCGGCAAAGTGTTCTCCTGCCTGTTCAAGAACACCAAGCGGGCCGAAGTGCAGGTAATCAAGACCTTCAACGGCGCACCCATCACTGGTAGTGAAGTGTTCACCTTCAGTCTGCGTACCGGCGCATCGGCCGCAGCTGACGGCACCATCCTGCAAACCCTGCAGGCCAATGCCGGCAACGGTGGCACCATTACCTTTGACAAGGTGGTTCCTGGCGACTACCAGCTGTGCGAACAGGGTATCCTGGCTGGCTGGACAACTTCTCTGTCCTCCATGCCCGGCGCCTTCTCGCCACCCAATGGCGGTGACAACAGCACTACTTGCGTCGGCTTTAGCGCCGCTGCCGGTCAGTCTGTAAGCTTCACCATCGACAACGTACCACCGCCGGGAGGCCAAGCCCACACCATCGGCTACTGGAAAAACTGGGCTTCCTGCAAACAAAGTGGCGGCAAGCAAGCGCCTGTTCTCGACCAAACCATGGCCCTGGCTGAGCCTACCGGTATCCAGGTAAACAGCTTCTACCTGCATGGTGATGTGGCCAACCCTGACGTGGCACCGGATTGCAGCAAGGCAGTCAGCTTGCTCAATAAGTCCACCTTTAGCGGTACCAAGAAAGCCAGCGACCCGCTGTTCAACATGGCGGCGCAACTGGTAGCGGCTGAACTGAACTACGCAGCAGGGGCAACAACCTGCGCCAAAGTCAGCGATGCCATCGTGGCAGCCAATGCGCTGCTGACCAAGTACCAGTTCACTGGTTACGGCTACACCGGCAAGGTCAGCGCCACTGACGCCAGCCTGGCCCGTAGCCTGGCGACTCGACTGGACAACTACAACAACAACCTGCCAAGCGCCTGCCTGTAAACCAGACTGGCGTATCAAAAAAAGCCCGGCGCAAGCCGGGCTTTTTGTTGGCGATGAGACGGTGCCGCCTTATCTGGCAACCTGTACCGACACCACCGCGCTGGCGCTGGCAGCGCCGTCGCTGATGCTGTAGCTGAAGCTGTCGCTGCCCTTGAACTTGCCGTTCGGGGTATAGGTGATGCTGCCGTCGCTATTGAGCACCGCCTTGCCACGCGCCGGCACGCCCACGGTCTTCACCTGCAGCGGCTTGCCTTCCGGATCGTAGTCATTGCCCAGCACCACCATCCTGACGGCGGTGCCGATCCTGGTCGCGCCGCTGTCATTGACCGCCACCGGCGGCTTGTTGCTGGTGCTGGTCGAGCTGCTGGCCACCACATACGTGGCGCTGGCCGTGGCACGGTAGCTCGTGCTGCCAACGTTGGCCGCAACGACGCTCAAGCCGTAGGAACCGGCCGCTGCGGTCGTTGCCGACGTCACGCTCAGCGTGGTGCTGGTGCTGGCGCCCGGCGCCAGGGTCAGCGTCGACAGCGGCAGGCTGCTGCTCCAGCCGGCCGGCACCGTAGCCGCCAGGCTGAACTGCGCGCTGCTGCAGGCGCTGGAATCGGTATTGGTCACGCTCAGGCTGAAGCTTGCCGCCGAGCCGGCAGCCAGCGACGGGCTTTGCCCCGGCGTCAATGCCACACTCGGGTTGCCACGGGTACACACCGGCTGCACCGGGGTTTGCCCGCCGGTCGCCACGCTCACCGTGGCACCGCTGCTGCTCAGCGACAGCAGCGAAATGCTCACCCCGCTACCGCTATCGGTAAAGGTCTTGCCCACCGCCAGCGGCGAATCGCTGATGTCATCGGTGGCCGAGCTGTTCGGCGTCAGGTCCAGCAGGTCGCTGGTGTCTCCGCTGTTGTCGGTACCGGTGCGCACCAGCACGCCATTGACCGCCTGCGGGAAACGAGAGATGTCGCTGTCGAAGCCCAGCGGCTGGCGGAATTCGACGTAGTACCAGCTCTTCTGCCCGGTCGTGGCATCCACGCCCTTCAGCACCTTCACGGCCTTGATGCCATTACCGGCGGCCGCGTACGGCGTCAGCGTAACGGTGGTGCTACCACTTTCCACGGTGGCGATGGCGGGCGACAGGTTGTAATTCAGCCAACCCAGGCGCTCTTTCTGGAACGCGTTGTAGTGCACGCCGCCATTGCCCATGGTGTCGAAGGCATCGCCGTACTCGCTGCGGCTGCAGCTGCTGCCCAGCGTGGTCGCGCCGCAATCCAGCGAGTGCGAGTGCCACAGGCCGAAGTTGTGCCCCATCTCGTGCGTCACCACCCCGCGATACAGCGCGCCGTTCAGCCACGACGACGACGGCGAGCCACCGACGGTGCCCATGCCGGACCAGGTGCAGGCAGTGTTTTTCGGCATCACGTAGATACGGCGCGGATACTGCGTCAGGTCGATGCCGGCGGTCTTGGCGGCCTGGTTGGCGTAGGCGGCCACGTTGTCCGGGCTGCAGGTCTGGTTGATCGGCAGCGTCAGCCAGCCGAAGACATTGCCGTTCAGCCAGGTCTGCTGCGACGAGTTTTCCTTGATGAAATCGCTGCTGCTGCCAAACACGGTGGTGTTGGCCTGGCTCACGGTATACGGCTGCGTCTGGTTGTCCTGGAAGTTGACCAGCAGCACCGCCGTTTTCTGTTCGCCAAAGGTATTCGGTGCGGCCAGTGCCAGCACCTGGTAGCTGGTGCTGCCGGTGCTGTCCAGCGCCAGCACATTGTTGCTGAGCGAACCCTTCACCCGTACCTTGGTGCCGCTAGGCTGGCGCGGGCCCTTGCCCTTGAACTTCAGCTCGACACGGCCTTCTTCCGTCTTCAGGTAGTAGCGGTTGCCGGTGGTCTTGTCGAAGTAGTGAACGTGGATCACTTCCAGCTCACCCTCGCGCTCCACTGCAGCCGCTGCCGTCGCGGTGCCCTGGTTCTGCGGCAGGGTCTTGCTGCTCTGGGCCATGCCGGGGGCGGCAAACAGGGTCAAGACAAGTGACAACATGGTGCCGGTGCGGGCCATCAGGCGCGGCCAAACTGGCGCTGCTGCAATAGACATAATTTCCTTTCGTGTAACCCGGGCTGCCGGCCGGCGGCGCTCAGCGCCCTGCCCGATCCGGCAATACCCTTTTCCTGTGTGGCGGCAGCAGCCGGAAGCGACACCATATCGTGTCCGCTCCCGGCCGCAGGCAACACGCCACAACCAAGCCTTGCTTCGTATCCGCCGATAGGTCCGGCGTGCTGTCTCGATGGCACCAGCCACCCGCACAACAGGACGCGCCCCCTTTTTGGCATCCCGTCGGCAGGCGCTGGCGCCGGCCATTCGTCTTGCTGACACTTGTTGTTTTACTTGCAACAGCTACTTTTAAAATTAATAGCCGAAGGATGTCAGATACAAACAGTCAAGTCAGTTCACATAGTCTGGCCACAAGGCCAACACCGTGATTCCACGTCCGAACCTATCGGATGACGTCGCTACTATACATAGTTGCTGAGGAGTTACCGTCCCGTTTTTCGGCCGATTCAAAAAATAGCACGCAAGATATATGTCTTTGTTTTAATTAGACAAACATCATTTCATCAATCAGATAAATGACAGCTTTACCGGCAATATCTTTGGAAATTTTGCAACGGGTCATTCCACTCATCTTTATCCCGTTCGAACGGCTGGTTGCGCTGAAAACCGGGCGAAAAAGACCCGCCAATGCGGCGCCAAAGCACCGCGCTAGCGTTGGCCGCCGGCACGGCAAAAAGCCGCACCAGCGGCAGCACAAACAGCGCAACATGGGAATGAAAACGGAGAATGAACCAAGATGTAGCCAGCACTGCCAGCACGCGACAGGATCATCGCGCAAGGCGCACCGCGAGATAAGCAGCAAGCAGAGCAACCGTGCCAGCAGCAAGCGCGCCGCTGGCAGGATGGCAGCGAAACATCGGCGCCGGCGGCAAAGCGGCCACAATTTAACGATCGGCCACCTTTTGCACGCTTTCGCCGCCGGCAACCGCGCGCAAAGCCCGATGGCGCGGTCATTACCAATCGGCGCGCCGCAATGCAAAAAGCAATAACAGCATTAAAATCAATAAGCTGCCATTTCAAACATGCCAAAAGCGCATATTTTTTTAAAAACAGGCTTGACTTGCTCAAAACCAGACGTTAAAGTGCACGCCAATTCGTGATGCAGCACTGTGACACGAAGCCAGTGGGGGTATAGCTCAGCTGGGAGAGCGCTTGCATGGCATGCAAGAGGTCAGCGGTTCGATCCCGCTTATCTCCACCACTTCAGTCCCTATAGTTTAGCGGTTAGAACACTGCCCTTTCACGGCGGCGGCCGGGGTTCGATTCCCCGTGGGGACGCCAGAACATGAAAAGCCCGTTACTTCGGTAACGGGATTTTTGCATTGGCGGCCAACGTTGGCCGCAGCCTGCCGCCACGGCGCCGGATCAGGCACCACACCGCAAAAACGGCATCGGCGGTGGCGATGGTTTGCCCGCCATTTTGCCGGCAGCGTACAATACGCCCTTTCTCGTTTTCGCTGGCCATCCGACATGATCCGCACTCGCTTTGCCCCCAGCCCGACCGGCTTCCTGCACATCGGCGGTGTCCGCACCGCGCTGTTCTCCTGGGCGTTTGCCCGCAAAAACGGCGGCACCTTCGTGCTGCGCATCGAAGACACCGACCTGGAGCGCTCGACGCCGGAATCGGTCAAGGCCATCCTCGACGGCATGCACTGGGTCGGCCTCGACTACGACGAAGGCCCGTTCTACCAGACGCAGCGCTTTGACCGTTACAAGGAAGTGATCCAGCAACTGCTCGCCGCCGGCCACGCCTACCCGTGCTACTGCAGCAAGGAAGAGCTGGAAGCGCTGCGCGCGCAGCAGGAAGCCAACGGCGAGAAGCCGCGCTACGACCGCCGCTGGCGCCCGGAAGCCGGCAAGACCCTGCCGCCGCCACCGGCCGGCGTGCAGCCGGTGATCCGCTTCAAGAACCCGCTGGACGGCGTGGTGGCGTGGGATGACGCGGTCAAGGGCCGTATCGAGTTCGCCAACACCGAGCTGGACGACCTGATCATCGCCCGCCCGGACGGCAGCCCGACCTACAACTTCTGCGTGGTGGTCGACGACTGGGACATGAACATCACCCACGTCATCCGCGGCGACGACCACGTCAACAACACCCCGCGCCAGATCAACATCCTGAAGGCGCTGAACGCGCCGCTGCCGGTATACGGCCACCTGCCGATGATCCTCAACGAGGACGGCCAGAAGATGTCCAAGCGCCGCGACGCGGTGAGCGTGGTCGATTACGCCGACAAGGGCATCCTGCCGGAAGCGCTGCTGAACTACCTGGCGCGCCTGGGCTGGGGCCACGGCGACGACGAGCTGTTCGACATGATGCAGTTCGTGGAGTGGTTCACGCTGGAAGCGGTCAGCGGTTCGCCGAGCCGTTTCAACCACGAGAAATTCCTGTGGCTGAACGCGCAGTACATCAAGGCCGCCGACAACGCGCGCCTGGCCGAGCTGATCGCCGGTCGCCTGGCTGCGGCCAACGTTGACACCACCAGCGGCCCGGCCCTGGCTGACGTGATCGCGCTGGTGAAGGAACGGGTGCAGGACCTCAACGCGCTGGCCGTGGAAGTGGACTACTTCTACGCCAAGCGCGAGCCGGCCGCCGCCGACGTGGAAAAACACCTGTCCGCCGACAGCCACGCGCGCATGCTGCGCTTTGCCGAGCGCCTGGCCGCACTGGACAGCTGGACCGCCGAGAGCATCCACGAGCTGTTCAAGCCGTTCTGCGCCGACGAAGGCATCAAGATGGGGCAGCTGGGCATGCCGCTGCGCGTACTGGTATGCGGCACCGCGCAGACACCATCGGTGGATGCGGTGCTGGCGCTGATCGGCAAGGACGAGGTGCTGCGCCGCATGCGCGGCTAAGCCCGCAAGGCCGTAGCATGCCGCCTGACACGCAGCACTCCGGCTTACTGCATGTAAACAGCCCCTGCCGCTTATCCCGGCAGGGGCTGTCATTTTGTCAGCGTGAATGCAGCCATGCCGGCCGCCTGCAATCAGGAGGCGATTCCGGTCACCTGGGCCAGCACGCGCGCCACCTCTTCGCGCATCACGGGCGCCTTGCCATTGAAACGCCCGCCTGGTGCCGCAAGCAGCCCTTCGCCCACCACCAGTGCCGCAGCTTCATCGTAGCCCTTACCCAGCTGGGCAGCATCAAGCAATGTGGCACGTTGCGCCAGCGAACGCTGCTGGAAAACCTCCGTCAGCCGTCTTACCGCCAGCGCAAACTCTTCACGGGTCACCGCCTGCTGCGGCCAGAAACGGTCATAACCGCTCATCCAGCCGTTACTCACCACAATCTCAATCTGTTCGCGCAAAGGATGGTCGCCGGCAACGTCCGACAGCAACGGCTTTTCCGCCGCCTTCAGCTCGCCGTTGAGCGTCATCTGCAGCGCATTGGCAAGCTCGGCGCGGGTAATGGCACGCTGCGGCTCGAAACGGCGCTGAGCATCGGTGGTCATCAGGCCGCGGAACACCACCGCGGCAATCGCCTGCTGCTGCTTGCTGCGAGCAATATCCGCAGGCCGCGTCCGCGCCGGATGACCCAGCATCGCATCCACCGGCTCGATATCCATGCGCACATCGCGCACCGTGTAATTGGTCAGCGAATCGACAAATCGGCTCCAAGCCGCAAACGACTCACCCTTGCTGAAATTGACGCGATAGCCATAGTGGTAGCCATTGGCCGGGTTGTAGCGTGTCAGCAAACCTTGCTGCCGTCCGGCCTTGTTGTCGGCCAAACCGTAGATCACGGCACGACCGACGCTGTTGACGGCAGACAGGTCAGGAATCAGCGCATTGCCGTTCAGGTACTCGTCACCGGCCTTGATCGCTACTTTGCCCGGATCAGGGACAATGACATCACGCGCCGGGTCGTAACGGTCACCGCTGCCCAGCATCGCCAGCCGGACATTACGGATTTCACTGCCATAGATGCCAAAGCGGTTGCTGGCCGACGAGACATCCATCACCGTGACATAGCCCTCGCCCAGCACCTCAACGCTGCCATCTGGCTTGACCCACATCGCCGTATTGGTATCCAGACCATAGCCCCGCTTCAGGTTGCGGCTGGTGAGATAGCTCGCCATGCGCAGCGCCCGGCCGGAGGTGGTCTCCTCCAGCTTGTCCAGGTGCTGATCAATCACACCATCAAACAGGCCGCTTCCCTTCAGCACCGCCGTGCCGCGCATATTGCCACGTGCAGCCACGCCGAAATCCAGCGTATCCATGACCACACCATAGGCCGTCGGCATCCACACCCCCTGAATGCTGGCACCGGCACTGCTACCGCCAACGACCCCTCCCCGCTCTTTCACGGCACGAATCGCCTGAAAGGCCAGCGATGGCGAGCCATCCCCGTTGTACAGGGCACGAGCAATCCGGGCCTGATCGCCGCCAACGAACCACACGGCACTGGCCAGGGTCAGCGGCTTCACCGTGTCGGGATCGTTCATGGTGTCCTGATAGTTTTTGCGATCAATATTGATGATGCTGATATTGGCCTCCGGCACCCCCAGCGCGATCAGCTCGCCACGAAAACGCTTGCTCGAACTCTGGCTGCCACTGGCAGTGGGCATGATGGCAATACGGGCATTGCTCACACCGCCGGCCAGTTCGATGAATTTTTGGTACACCGGCTGGTTACTTGCGCGCAGCATGCCCCCGACGGCCAGCAGATGCCCCTCTGCCTGCGCCGGCGCCAGCGGCCAAGCCAGTGCCAGCGCAGCCAGCAGGCCACCCATCTTGATAGTGTGCTGTTTCATCATTTCTCCTGAGCTGCCACCCGCCCCGGCCGAGGACCGGGCAACAGCCTGCCACGACCGACGCACACGCAGTACGTCTGCCGGATGCAGCAGCAGGCGGCAACACGGATCAGGGCCAGGCGGGATGAACGAAGCTCCTGTTTCTCTTGTTGATAAAAGTGCTTTGTGGCTGCGGACAAGCCGCGGCTTTTTGTTTGCCCGCCGGATCTAGCCGGACGGTGCAGTCACGCCCACTGCCCTTTACAGCAGGCGCATTCGCTCAACCGCGTTTCGGCGGTTGGGCAGAATCATTCCAGTACAGGTATTGCAGCATGCTTTCCGACAGCTCGGCACTGAGACGCACCGCCTCCTTGTTCTGCACCATCACCGCGGACACCAGCGACTCGATCAGGGCCAGTGCGGCAGTACCTGACGCGGCCAGTACGGGATGGTCGGCAACCGCATACAGCACGTGCGAACTCAGCGCCGCCAGCGGCGAGGCCGGCGAGTCGGTGATCACCAGCAGCGTCGCCCCGCGATCGACGGCAAAACGCGCCAGCTGCACCGTATCCCGGGAATAGCGCGGCAAGCTGATCGCCAGCAGCACATCCTCTGGCCGGATTGTCGCCAAGCGATAAGCGGCATTTTCATTGCCGCCTTCCAGGCTGATCGCCTGGGCATCGCAAAAAGGCGCCAGGTTGGCGGCAGCCAGTCCGGCAAGATAGGCACTATTGCCAAAGCCAAGACAGAACACCCGCCGCGCCGAGGCGAGCAGCGCCACCGCCAGCTCAAACTGCAAGGCGCCACTGCGATCGGCAGTAAATGCCAGATTGGATGCTGTCGCAGACAGCAGCGAAGACAAGGAAACCCGGTCATCCGCCTGCATGCCGATCTGTTGACGCAGTTTGCTTACCGGCGACACGGCTTCTTGCAAAGCCGCGGTCAACTCCGCCTTGAGACCGCCAAACCCCTGATAACCGAGGCTATTGGCCAGCCGGTTGACCGCTGCCGCAGAAACACCGGTTGCCTGCGCCAGCTCCTCAATGGAATGCGTCGCCGCCAGCAGCGGGTGGCGCAGCAAGAAATCCGCAACCTTGCGCAAGGCCGGAGACAGAGACGACAACGCCTGTTGCAGCGTCTGCATTAAGGGGGAGTCATGCAATGTAGGTTCAATCATTGAATATTTATTTTCATAATTTGATTTAATGAAAATAATCACATCAATCAGAGATCATAACAACGATTATCGATCGCGCGCCGGAGAGGCAGGCGGCCATCGTCGCAAATTAGTGACACTCGCCGGCAGGCAATACGGCAAGGCCAATAGCAAGCCAACCGCGCACGCATTCCCTGCAGACAAAAAAAATGGCGGATCGCAGGATCCGCCGAGCAGCCTTGAATGCCAGGAGTGTTTCAAGGAAAACCGCCGTACCGGCTGCTGTCTTGCAGGCCGGTACGGATAAAACGCTTACTTCCAGTTGGCCGGGAACTTGTAGCCGGCGTACTTCTGCTTCGCCCAGGCGCGGAACGCCGGCGAGTTGTAGGCGGCGATCACGTCCTTGGCCCATGGCTTGGCGGCGTCAGCCGCGCGCACCACGCCCCAGTTGACGTAGGCGTAGCTCTTTTCCTGATACACGGCTTCGGTCAGCTTGATGCCGGAGCTGACGGCGTAGTTGCCGTTCACCACCGCGAAGTCAACATCGGCGCGCGAGCGCGGCAGTTGCGCGGCTTCCAGCGGTACGATCTTGATCTTCTTGACGTTGACTTCGATGTCCTTTTCCGACGCGGTCAGCGGGTTGATGCCCTTCTTCAGCTTGACCCAACCCAGGTCGTTCAGCATCACCAGCGCGCGGGCGAAGTTGGACGGATCGTTCGGTGCCGCCAGGGTACTGCCGACTTTCACGTCCTTCAGCGATTTCAGCTTGCCGCTGTAGATGCCCAGCGGTGCGGTCGGCACCTGGAACACTTCTTTCAGCTGCAGCTTGTTTTCACGGGCGAAGTTGTCGAGGTAAGGCTTGTGCTGGAACACGTTGACGTCCAGCGAGCCTTCCTGCAGTGCCAGGTTCGGGCGCACGTAGTCGGTGAATTCCACCAGCTTCACGCTGTAGCCCTGCTTTTCCAGCAGCGGCTTGATCTGCTGCTTCACCTGGTCGCCGAAGTCGCCAACGGTGGTGCCGATGGTGATTTCCTTTTTCGCCGGGTCGGCAGCGTAAACGTTGGCCGCAGCGGTCAGGCCGATGGCGGCAACAGCGATGGATTTCAGTACGAGTCTGCGCATGGTGTTCTCCTTGTGAGAGTCTTTGTCCAATGGCGTGGCGTCTGCGTGAACGCCCGCCGCTTTAAATAGAGTGCTTAACGCTTGTCGAGGCGGGCCGCCAGATGGTTGCCGGCAAACTGGATGATCTGCACGATCACCACCAGCAGCAGCACCATCGCCACCATCACTTCGGTCTGGAAGCGGTAGTAGCCGTAACGGATGGCCAGGTCACCGATGCCGCCACCGCCAACCACGCCGGCCACCGCCGAGTAGCTGAGGAAGCTGATGGTGAGAATGGTGAGGCTGGAGATCAGGCCGGCGCGGGCCTCGCCCAGCAACACTTTCCAGATGATCTGCGCCGGGCTGGCGCCCATCGCCTCTGCCGCCTCGATCACGCCGCGCGGGATCTCGCGCAGCGTCTGCTCCACCAGCCGCGCAAAGTACGGGATCGCGGCAAACGACAGCGGCACCGCGGCGGCAATCGGGCCGATGGTGGAGCCGACCAGCAGCCGCGTCAGCGGTACCAGCGACACCATCAGGATGATGAACGGGAAGGAGCGCACCAGGTTGACGAACCAGCCGACCACGCCGTTGACGGCACGGTTGGCGAACAGCTGTCCCGGCTGCGTCAGGTACAGCAGGATGCCGAGCGGACCGCCGACCACGATGGCGACGGAGAGGCCGATGGCCAGCATCAGCCCGGTTTCCACGCTGGCCTGCCAGATTTCCGGTGCCAGATCGGACAGATTGGCCAGTGCCTGGGCAAGAGTCAGTTGTTCGTCCATTTATGCGACCTCCAGCAGCGATTTGGCCAGCGCCGAACGCGCCGCGACCTGTTTGTCGGTGACTTCCAGCAGCTCGACCACTTCACCGGCATCGAGCAAGGCGGCGCGGTGGCAGATGGAGCGGATGACGTGCATTTCGTGGGTGACGATCACCACGGTGACGCCGAAACGGGCGTTGATGTCCTGCAGGCAATCGAGGATGGACTGCGTGGTTTTCGGGTCCAGCGCCGAGGTCGGCTCGTCGGCCAGGATCACGTGCGGCCGCGGTGCCAGCGCACGGGCGATGCCGACGCGCTGCTTCTGGCCGCCGGACAGCTGCGCCGGGTAGTGGCCGGCACGGTCGGCGAGGCCGACGATGTCGAGGCACTCGGCGACGCGCTGATCAATATCCGCACGGCTCCAGCCGGCGATCTCCAGCGGAAAGGCGATGTTGGCCGCCACGGTGCGGTTGGCCATCAGGTTGAACTGCTGGAACACCATGCCGATATTCTGGCGCGCGCGGCGCAGCTCGGCGGCGGACAGGCCGGTCAGGTCACGGCCGTCGACATTGACGCTGCCGTGGTCGGGGCGTTCCAGCAGGTTGATCAGTCGCAGCAGCGTGGATTTGCCGGCGCCGGAAAACCCGATCAGACCGAAAATCTCGCCCGCCTTGATATGGAGGGTGGTGTCGCGCACGGCGTCAAACCAGCCGCCTTCAGGGCGACGGAAGCGCTTGTGTACGTTTTTGAGGTGAATCATCCTGGACTCCGAAGCAATAAAGCCCGCCGGGTTTGCGCTGGCGGGCTTTATCACGTGGAATCTTCGGTATCGAAAATTGGGAGAATCGTTTGATAAAACAATCCCCACGCTTTAGCTGTTTTACGCCCGCAAGCTGTGTTCAAATCGGCGTTAATCAAGTTGTTGTACACAATTGAACAATATACATTCGTTTGTGTCAATCGCTGCGATGCACCATATTACCCTTATGCCGCAAAATTGCAAACATTAGTTTTAATATAACTTTCAGCAATTTAAATATTGTATCCAGTGCCAAACACTGGCAGCGCCCGCCGGCACGCGATCACGCTGCCATCTGCCCTTATCGTGCGCTAAAACAGGCGCTTAGCTGACCCAGCTCACCATAGCGCAAGGTCACCTCGCTGTCCGGCGCCAACGTCAGCACGCCGGCATAGGAACCGGTGATCACCACCTGCCCCGGCAGGATCGCCTCGCCGCGTTCAGCGAGAAAGCCCTGCAGCCAGTACAGCGGCGCCAGCGGATCGCCGGCCGGATGCACGCCGGCCAGTGTTTCCTCGCGCTCGCCCTGATTCAGCACCAGCTCCAGCACCTTGGCCGCAAAGGCGGCGTCGCGATCGACCTGCGGCCCCAGCAGCACCCCCTGGTTGACCAGACCGTCGGCCAGCGACTGCAGGAACGGCGGCTTCGGCGCCGGCAGGTAGCGGCTGTCAATCAGCTCCAGCGCCAGGTGCACGCGGGTGATGGCGGCGCGGATCTCGGCCTCGGTGTAGGGCTCGGCGCGCAGCGGCAGGCCGCCGTCGAAAACGAAGGCCAACTCCGGCTCGACGCGCACCGCGCCGTCGCGCAGCCACACCGGACACGGCGCGGCGGTGTGGCTGCTGTGAATGCTGGTCGCGTAGATCGGCGCGGCGACGACCTTGTCGCTGTCCGGCAGGCCGCACTTCCAGCCGCCGATGGCGTCGTTGAGCAGGCCGGAGACGGCCTGCTGGATCGCCAGCGCATCGGCCGGCGTCTGCGGGGCCTGGGCGTCGGCCAGCAGCGGCCCTTGTGCACCGCTGAGGCGGCGGGCCGCGAGGATGATGGCGGCGGCACGGATATCGGATGGGGTCATGAGGATGGCAACACGGTAGACAAAGCGCCGTTGTACCTGTCCGCGCGCGCGGCGGCAAGCCCGCTGCCACGCGGCCCGGCTTCAGCCGCGATAGCGCACGCAGTTGCGGCCGGCGGCCTTGGCCTGGTACAGCGCGGCGTCGGCCTCGCGCAGCAGCGCTTCCTCGTCGCTGCCGTGCGCCGGATAGCTGGCGATACCGGCGGAGAAGTGCAGCCCCTGCAGCGCGTTACTGTCGCCGGCCACGCGGCAGCCGGCGTAGGCCTGCTGCAGCTCGGCGACGCAGGCGGCGGCGCCGGTGATGTCGCAGCCGGGCAGCACCAGGCAGAACTCCTCGCCGCCGTAGCGCACCGCGAAATCGGCGGCGCGCAGGCGGCCGGCAAACAGCATCGCCAGCGCCTTCAGCACCGCGTCGCCCATCGCGTGGCCGTACTGGTCGTTGACCGCCTTGAAGTGGTCGAGGTCGATCAGCACCAGGCACAGCGACTGCCCGAGATGGCTGGCGTGCTGCAGTTCGACCGGTAGCCGTTCGTGCAGGTAGCGGCGGTTGTAGAGCCCGGTCAGCGGATCGCGTCGCGCCTGTTCCTGCAGCTGTTGCTGCAGCTGCTCCACCTCGGCCATGCGCACCGCCAGCTCGCGGTTCAGCGTCTGTAGCGCCTGGTGCGCGTGTTCCGCCTCCTGCTGCCGCTGCAGTGCCCAGTCGCGCTCGAAGGCCACGCTTTGCGCCGCCTGCTGCAGCTGCAGCGTGCGCTGGCGGAAGAAGCGGTAGCCGAGAAACACCAGCGCCAGCAACAGCACCGACAGCACCCAGTACACCGCCATCGCCGAATCGCGATACAGCATCGCGCGCTGCTGCCACGCCTGCGCGCTGTCGCCGACCTGCGCCGCCACGCTGCGGTCCGCCAGCCAGAAAGACAGCCACAGGAAGCCCAGCACGCCACACAACGCGAACACCGCCACCAGCCCCACCCAGCGCTGCGCCGGTACCGCCGCGGCGCGCTGCGGCCAACGTTGTTCGCGCCAGCGCAGCACCGCCGGCGTGCCCAGCAGCAGCAACGGGCCGCAGGTCAGTACCGTCTGCAGGAAATTGCCCGACCACCAGCCCTGCCACACCGCGAAGGCACCCATCGCCGACAGCTTGTTGCTGTAACTCCAGATGAAGGAGCCGGTGGCGCTGGACACGGCGGAGATGAAGCAGATGGTGACGAAGAACAGCATGGCCGGCAGCGACGACGGCACATAGCGCACCTTGACGTGGCGGTACACCAGCGACATCACCAGCAGCCCCAGCGGATTGGAACATGCAAACAGCAAGGCCCAGCCCGGCGCCAGCCCGGACAGGTAGGCGACCAGCAAGGTGGAGAGATAGGCGAGACCAGCACCCCAGGCGTAGCCGAACCACAACACCCACAAGGTGGCGATGGTCAGCGGCGGGTAGATGCTGATCACGAAATCCAGCTCGCCAAAGTGGACGCTGTAGCCATACCAGCCGCCATACAGCTGTACCACGCCCAGCCACAGGCAGGCCGCCAGCGACAGCAACCAGGCCAGCAGCAGCTGCCAGCGCGCCGGCGAGCGCTGCAACAGCACCGCAAGCGGCAACGCGTGGTCGCTGGCGACCAGCGGATCGGCCGGCGTGGCAAGGTTGGCCGCAACAGGGGAAGCGTGCATGGCATGGCGCTATCTGGATAAAGTAAACAGCAGCATAAGAGCATGCCAGCAACGTTTCAAGAGCTGTCGCTGCGGCTGGCGCGGCACGCGAACGGGGCATGACGCACCACCATGACACATGATTTACGGCGCCGCCGATGCCTGCATCATTGCGGTGCAAGCTGCCGTGACGTAACAGGCATTTCGATAGGGCAAACACTGGCACGCGGCTTGCTGAACTGCTGCTGACGATGAACAGCAGGAGACCGCGCCATGCATGCACTGACCTTGCCCGAAGCGCACCACTATGACGAAATGCTGCTCGCCAGCGGTGGTATCCGCCCGCACTACCGTGACTTTGCCCACTGGCTGCACTCGCAGTCACCGCAGACGCTGGCACGCAAGCGCGCCGAAGCCGACCTGATGTTCCACCGCGTCGGCATCACCTTCGCCGTGTACGGCGACGATTCCGGCGCCGAGCGGCTGATCCCGTTCGACACCGTGCCGCGCATCATCCCCGCCAGCGACTGGCAGACACTGGAAGCCGGCATGCGCCAGCGTGTCACCGCGCTGAACGCCTTCCTGCACGACATCTACCACGAACAGCACATCGTCAAGGCCGGCATCATCCCGGCCGAGCAGGTGTTCTCCAACAGCCAGTACCAGCCGGCGATGCAGGGGCTGGACCTGCCGCACCGCATCTACGCGCACATCACCGGCGTGGACGTGATCCGCCACAACGACGGCAACTTCTACGTGCTGGAAGACAATCTGCGTGTGCCCTCCGGCGTGTCCTACATGCTGGAAAACCGCAAGATGATGATGCGGCTGTTCCCCGAGCTGTTCGCCAGCCACGCGGTGGCCCCGGTGCAGCACTACCCCACCCTGCTGCTGAACACCCTGCGCCACGCCAGCCTGGCGGAAAACCCGACCGTGGTGGTGCTCACCCCCGGCCACCACAACAGCGCCTACTTCGAGCACGCCTTCCTCGCGCAGCAGATGGGCGTGGAGCTGGTGGAAGGCCAGGACCTGTTCGTGAAGCACAACCGCGTGTACATGCGCACCACCGCCGGCCACAAGCAGGTGGACGTAATCTACCGCCGCATCGACGACGCCTTCCTCGACCCGCTGGCCTTCCGCGCCGACAGCATGCTGGGCGTGCCCGGGCTGCTATCGGTGTACCGCAGCGGCGGCGTGATCCTGGCCAATGCCATCGGCACCGGCGTGGCGGACGACAAGTCGATCTACCCCTACGTGCCGGACATGATCCGCTTCTACCTGAGCGAGGAGCCGCTGCTGCAAAACGTGCCGACCTGGATGTGCCGCCGCCCGGCGGAGCTGGACCACGTGCTGAACAACCTGGCCGAGCTGGTGGTGAAGGAGGTCCACGGCGCCGGCGGCTACGGCATGCTGATCGGCCCGGCCGCCAGCGCCGCCGAGATCGACGACTTCCGCCAGCGCATCATCGCCGACCCGGCCAACTACATCGCGCAGCCGACGCTGTGCCTGTCGTCCTGCCCCACCTTCGTGGAGGCCGGCATCGCGCCGCGCCACATCGACCTGCGCCCCTTCGTGCTGTCCGGCCGCGAGATCAGCATGGTGGCCGGCGGGCTGACGCGGGTGGCGCTGAAAGAAGGCTCGCTGGTGGTGAATTCGTCGCAGGGCGGCGGCACCAAGGACACCTGGATACTGGAGGATTGATCATGATGCTGTCGCGCACCGCTTCCCAGTTGTACTGGATGAGCCGTTACATGGAACGCGCCGAGAACCTGGCGCGCCTCTTGGATGTCACCCACAGCCTGTCGATGCTGCCGCAATCGCGCGGTGGCGCCGACATCGCCGCCGCGCTGGCCACCACCGGCGCGCTGGACGCCTGCCGCGCGCGCCACCCGGCGCTTGGCGCCGCCGACGTGCTGCACTTCATGACCTTCGATGCGGCCAACCCTGCCAGCATCATCAGCTGCCTGAAATTCGCCCGCGAGAACGCCCACGCGGTGCGCGGCAAGATTACCGGCGAGATGTGGGAAAGCATCAACGCCAGCTGGCTGGAAGCGCGGCAGATGGCGTTCGAGGGCCGCCCGCTGGCCGGTTTCTTCGACTGGGTGAAGGAGCGCTCACACCTGTTCCGCGGCACCACCTACGGCACCATCCAGCGCAACGACGCGTTCTCCTTCATCCGGCTGGGCACCTTTCTGGAGCGCGCCGACAACACCGCGCGGCTGATCGACGTGAAATCGCACCTGATCGGCCACGAGCTGGACGACAGCGCCGCCGACTTCTACCTGTGGGGCGCGCTGCTGCGTTCGCTGGGCGCCTTCGAGGCCTACCACGAGCTGTACCGCGACACCCTCAGCGCGCGCCGCGTGGCCGAGCTGCTGATCCTGCGCCCGGACGTGCCGCGCTCGCTGCGCGCCTGCGTCGACGAGATCGCCGAGCTGCTGCCGCGCATCCAGGGCGACACCGGCCATCGCGCCAAACGGTTGGCCGCCACGCTGCACGCCGAGCTGAGCTACGACCAGATCGACAGCATTCTCGGCGCCGGCCTGCATGCCTATCTGGCGCAATTCCTCAGCCAGATCCATGCGCTGGGCAACGCGGTGCACGGCGCCTATCTGGAGGCGGCATGAGCGAGCTGATCGTCCGCGAGGCGACGCCGGACGACGCCGCCGCCATCTGCGCCATCTACAACCCGTACATCGAGTACAGCACCATCTCGTTCGAGGAGCAGCCGGTGAGCGTCGGCGACATGGCCGAGCGCATCGCCGGCACCCAGGCGCAGGGCCTGCCATGGCTGGTGGCCCACGCCGAGGATGGAGAGCTGTTCGGCTACGCCTACGCCAGCCGCTGGCGCACGCGCCCGGCCTACCGCCACGCGATGGAGGCCAGCATCTACCTGCGCCAGGCCACCGTGGGCCAGGGACTGGGCAAGCTGCTGTACCGCGAGCTGCTGCAACGGCTGGCCGCGCAGGGGCTGCGCACCGTGATCGGCGGCGTGGCGCAGCCCAACCCGGCCAGCGACGCGCTGCACCGCGCGCTGGGCTTCAAGCAGGTGGCGCTGTTCGAACAGGTTGGCCGCAAGTTCGGCCGCTGGCTGGACGTGGCCTACTGGCAACTTTCCTTTTCCGCCTAGCCCCTGCCCGCGATGGCGCCAGCGCCGATCGCGAGCCGGTACTTACCCACAGGAGGCAGCATGCAACTCACCATCGCCCATGAAACCGTGTACCGCTACGACGCGACCGTCAGCCACAGCACCCAGTACCTGCGCCTGACGCCGCCGCAAAACCGCCACCAGCGCATCATCAGCTGGCAGCTGGAGCTGCCGGTGGCGGCCAGCGAAAGCACCGACGCCTACGGCAACATCCTGCACGTGCTCACCCTGGACACGCCGCACAGCGAGATCCGCCTGCGCGCGCACGGCGTGGTGGAAACCTGTGACGACTGCGAAGACGGCGCCGAGGCGCTGCCGGCGGCGGTGTTCCTGCGCGGCAGCGCGCTGACCGAGCCGGACGACGCCATCCGCGCGCTGGCCGCCGGCCACGCCGACGCCATTGCGGCCAACCCTGAAACAGGCCTGACCGCGCTGATGCTGGCGGTGGCCGACGCCATGCCCTACACCAGCGGTGCCACCCAGGCGGAAACCACTGCCGCGCAGGCCTTGGCGCTAGGCGCCGGCGTGTGCCAGGACCACAGCCACGTGTTCATCGCCGCCTGCCGCAGCCTGGGGCTACCGGCGCGCTATGTCAGCGGCTACCTGCTGACCGATCGCGACGCCCACGTCGCCAGCCACGCCTGGGCCGAGGTGTACGCCGCCGGCCGCTGGCTGGGCTTCGACATCAGCAACCGCCAGCAGCCGGACCGCCACCACCTGAAGCTGGCGGTGGGGCTGGACTACACCGACGCCAGCCCGGTGCGCGGCGTGCGCCGTGGTGGCGGCAGCGAAGCGCTGCAGGCGCATGCGCGGGTAACGGAGGCGGATCAGCAATGACTTACTGTGTCGGCATGGTGCTGGACGAAGGGCTGATCTTCGCGTCCGATTCGCGCACCAATGCGGGGGTGGACCACGTGGCCACCTTCCGCAAGATGAACGTGATCGCGGTACCCGGTGAGCGGCAGATCGTGCTGCTCAACGCCGGCAACCTGGCCACCACCCAGAGCGTGGTCAGCCTGCTGAAAAGCCGGCTCAGCCACGATGCGGCCAACCTGTACACGGTAAGCAGCCTGTACCAGGCGGCGGAGCTGGTGGGCAGTACGGTGCGCGAGGTGCTGGCGCGCGATGGCGACGGCCACACCCAGTCGCAAGGGGTGGACTACGGCTGCAGCTTTCTGGTCGGCGGGCAGATCAGGGGCGAGCCGCCGCGGCTGTTCCAGGTCTATCCGCAGGGCAATTTCATCGAGGCCACGCCGGACACGCCTTACCTGCAGATCGGCGAGGCCAAGTACGGCAAGCCGATCATCGACCGGGTGATCCGCCACGACACGCCGCTGGCGCAGGCGATCAAGTGCACGCTGATCTCGTTCGATTCCACCATCCGCTCCAACCTGTCGGTGGGGCTGCCCATCGACCTGTTGTGGCAGCAGCGCGATGATTTCGACTTCGCGCCGCGCCACCGCGTCACCGAGGACGACCCCTACTTTCTGGCGCTGCGTCAGGGCTGGGGCGAGGGGCTGCGCAGCGTGTTCGGCCAGCTGCCGGACGCGCTGTGGTTCAAGCACGGCGACACCGAGTAAGGCCGCGTCGCCGGCTCAGGACGCCAGCGACAGGCTGGCGAACAGCGGCAGGTGATCGGACAGGTGCGACCAGGGTTGGCCGCGACACACCGCCACCTGGTTGACGTGCAGGCCGCGCACGTAGATGCGGTCCAGCGGCAGCAGCGGCAACCGCGCCGGGAAGGTGCGCGCGTGCTGGCCCTGCTGCTGCACGAACACTTCCTGCAGGCCGCAGCCGCGCCCCAGCCAGCTGTCGGCCTCGCCGCGCCAGTCATTGAAATCGCCGGCCAGGATCAGCGGCATGCCGGCCGGCACATGCTGCTGGATATAGTGCTGCAGCGTCAGGTACTGGCGGCGGCGGTCACGCGCCAGCAGGTTGAGGTGGGCACAGAGGCAGGCCACCGCTTGCGGCCAACCTTCCGGCTGGATCACGGTGTGCAGGATGCCGCGCCGCTCCAGACGGTTGACCGAGATGTCGTGATTGGCGGCCAGCTGCTGCGGAAAACGTGACAACACCGCATTGCCGTGGTGGCCGTGGTCGTAGCGCACATTCATGCCATAGCTGGCGGAATGGGTCAGCGCCGCGGCCAGGAAGTCGTGCTGCGGCCAGCCGGCATGGCGCTGCTCGCGCCCGGCATGACGGCCCTGCACCTCCTGCAGGAACAGCACGTCGGCGGACAGCTGCTGCAGGGCGCTGGCGATTTCCTGCATGTGAGAACGGCGGTTGAACGGCGACATCCCCTTGTGCAGGTTGAAGGTCACCACGCTCAGGCGCTTGCTTGGCACGAGGCCTGCTCCTCCAGCCAGGCGGCCACCGCCGCCTGTGCTGCATTGAACTGCTGCCATAGGGCCGGGATCGCCGCCAGCTCGGCGGCGCGTCCCGCTTTTTCCAGTGCTTCGGCCGCATCGCCCAGGGCCATGGCGCCGACCATGCGGCTGGCGCCCTTGATACGGTGCGCCGACCAGGCGATCTGCACCGCGTCGCCGGCGGCCACCGCCCGCGCCAGGGCGGCGACGTCCTCGTCGTTGCCCTGCATGAACTCGTCCAGAATCGCCTGCTCCACCGACCAGTCACCGGCGCTGTACATCGCCAGCGCCTGGCGATCGACCGCCGCCGCCGGCGTGGCCGGGACTACCACCTCTGCCACCGGCGCGGGCGTCAGGGCAACGTCGCCCAGCCACTTGTGCAGCATGTCCTTCAGCGCCGCCAACCCCAGCGGCTTGCTGAGAAAATCATCCATGCCGGCGGCACGAGTCTTGTCCAGTTCTTCCTTCGCCACGTTGGCGGTGCAGGCGATGATCGGCACCGGCGCGCGGCCCTGGGCCGCCTCCTGGCTGCGGATCGCCTGCGCCAGCGCGTAACCGTCCATCTGCGGCATGTGGCAATCGGTCAGCACCAGCGAGAAGGTCTGCTGCTGCCACAGGCTCAGCGCCATCAGCCCGTCCACCGCCGTCACCACCGGGTAGCCGAGCAGCTCGAACTGCTTGACGGTCAGCTTGCGGTTGATTGAATTGTCTTCCACAAACAGCACCGGCGCCATGTCGCGCATCAAACCCGCGGTCGCGGCCACGATGGCGGCGTGGTCCAGCTCGCTCGCCAGCGGCAGCTCGGCGGCGTCGCACAAGGGGAAACGGATCTCCAGCGAGGCGACGGTGCCGCTGCCCGGCTCGCTGTCCATCGCCACCACCCCGCCCATCAGCTCGGACAGGCGCCGGCAGATGGTCAACCCGAGACCGGTGCCGCCAAAGCGGCGCGCGGTGCTGCTTTCCGCCTGGGTGAACGGCTCGAACAGCCGTGCCAGCTGCTGGCGGTCGATGCCGATGCCGGTATCGGCCACCTCGAAGCGCAGCCACTGTTCGCTGGCACTGCTCTCCAGGCAGCGCACGCGCAGCGTCACCTGCCCCTGCTGCGTGAACTTCAGCGCATTGCTGCAGAAGTTCTGCAGGATCTGGCGCAAGCGCAGCGGATCGAAGCGCAGTGCCGGCGCCACCTGCTCGTCGATGTCGAGCAGGAACCACAGCTGCTTGCGCTGCGCCAGCTCCGTGTACAGGTGATGCACGCGCTGCATCAGCGCACGCACCGACGCCGGTTCGGGGATGATCTCCAGCTTGCCGGCCTCGATCTTGGAAAAATCCAGAATGTCGTCGATCAGGCGCAGCAGGGTGTGCGCCGACTCCTGTACCGTGTCCACCGCGTCGCGCTGCGCTTCGTCCAGCGTCGTCAGCGACAGCAGCTCCAGCATGCCCAGCACGCCGTTCATCGGGGTGCGGATCTCGTGGCTCATCGCGGCAAGGAAGGCGCTCTTGGCGCGGCTGGCGGCGTTGGCCGCATCGCGCGCCAGCAGCAGGTCGGCCTGCTGCTGTTTCAGCGCGCTGATGTCGGTCAGCACGCACACCGCGCCGCCGTCCGGCACCCGCCGCGACGCCTGCTGCAGCCAGCGCTCGTTCCAGCGCAGCTCGAACGACGACGCCTCGCGGCCGTAGCGCGCCAGCCGCTCCACGAACCAGCTGTGTTCCTCGTAGCCCGGCTCCGGCTGCTCGCCGGCGATCAGGCTGGAGCGCAGCACGCTGGCAAAGGACTGCCCCTTCAGCGTTTCCGGCGTGCTGCCGGCACCGGCCAGCCGGGCAAAGTGGCTGTTGCAGCGCACCAGCCGGTCGCCGGCGTCGAACAGCGCGAAGGCGTCATCCAGCGAGTCGATCGCCAGCTCCAGCTGCTGGCGCGACTCGGCGGCGGCATCGCGCGCGCGCAGCACGCCCTCCTCCGCCTCACGCCGGCCGGTGATGTCGAAACAGGCGAGGATCACGCCGTCCTCGGCCATGCCGGGGAACAGCAGCTGGCCGGCGAACAGCACCCAGATCGGCTTGCCGCTGACCTGCACACATTCGATCTCGATATTGAGGTGGCGGTCATGGTGGCGCACCTCTTCCAGCCGGCCCTGCAGCTGCTGCCACGCCTCGTCGCTACCGAGCAGCTCGCGCAGCGGTACGCCCTGCAGCCCGTCCTCGCGGGTGCCGAACAGCGCTTCGCCGGCGCGGTTGGCGCGCACGATGTGGTAGTTGTTGTCCAGCCGCATCAGGCCGACCGGCGACGCGCTGTAGATCGCCTCTTCCAGCTGCAGCACTTCGCGCAGGTTGCGTTCGCTGGCCCGGCGGCGGTCTTCCTCGGCATAGAAGCTGACGATGCTGCCGCAGGCGCCGAGCAGCGGCTGCAATGCCTGGTAGTGGGCCTCGGCAATCGAGTCGATGGCGATGCCGGCCACCATCACCGTGCGGCTGTCGATCTGGATCGGCAGGAAGGTCCAGCCATCCTCGGAGATGGTTTGCTGCAGCTGCCCCTGTTGCAGGGCGACCGCCAGCGGCAGCTGCCGGAAGCGCTCCACCCACGGCGGCTCCTTGCTGTTGCCCAGCCGCGCCTGGATGCGGAACGACGCCGACTTGTCGCGCGACGCCTCCAGCGACAGCACCAGGCCCTCGGCGACGCCGAAGTAGTCGAGCAGGATGCGCAGCACCTCGCGAAATACCGTCTGCCGCGGGCTGCGGGCAAACAGCAGGCTCTCCACGCGCTGGATCGCCGACAAGAGCTGCATGCTGCGCGCCAGCGACTGCTCGGCGATGGTGCGCTGGTGCTCGTCGCGGATGATCAGCAGCCGGCGGCTGTGGCGGCCGTCGCGGCCGTCCACCAGCGGGCTGACGGTAATCGCGGCAAAGAAGCGGCTGCCATCGTGCCGGCGGCCGCTGCCGGCGCGCGACACGTCGAAGCGGCCCTCGTCATCCAGCCAGTCGGCATCGGCACCGTCGACGCTGAGGATGTCGTCCAGCGACAGCCCCTGCAACGCCGCCAGCGGCAAGCCGAACATCTTCTCGGCGCCGTAGTTGGCCACCTCGATGCGGTGGTTGGCATTGACGGTCAGAATCGCATCCGCCGCCGCATCCAGCACCCGCTGCATGCGCTGCAGCGGGCGCAGGATGCGGTAGCGCATGCGCAGCAGCAGGTAGGCGTACAGCAGCAGCGCCAGCACCGCGAAGGAGATGTTCAGCGCCAGGCTTTGCGCGTAGCGCTGCTGCTGCTCGTCGACACGGTTGGCCGCGGCGCGGGTCAGCTCGGCAAAGAAGATGCCCAGATTGCGGTTGACCTGTTGCGCGGCCGTCTTGTACTCGTGCGCGGAAGCCGGCGCGACGCGGCCCTGCTCCAGCGCCAGCAGCTGCCGGTCGGCGCTCTGGTGCAGTAGCCAGGTCTGGGTCGCCAGCGCCGCCAGCTGCTGGCGCAGCGTGGCATCACCGAGATAGCCGGTGTTGTAGCGCAACGACTCCAGCAGCAGCAAGGCGCGCTCGCGGCTGCGCAGCAGTTCGTATTCGTCGGTGGAATTGAGCTTGCGCGCCAGCTGCGCGCGAATGATCAGCGCGTTGCCTTCCTGCTCCAGCGAACGGCTCAGCTGCCACAGCTGGTACTTGGTTTCCGCCAGCCGGTTCAGGCGGTCGTCGGCGCCGTCGGACAGCAGGAAGGCGTCCAGACGCAACACCTTGTCGATGGCATCCTGCCAGGTGCCGACCGACAGCTTCCAGCCGAAGATGGCATTCTCGTCGAACAGCACCGGCCGCCGCGCCAGCACCTTGTCCACCTCCTGTCGCCGCTGGCGCAGGTGCGGCTGCCGCTCCTGCAATTGCAGCAGCGCGGCATTGCTGTCGTCGGCCAGCGGCCGCGACAGCCGCCGCAGCGCGATCTGCAGGCGCTGGTCGGTGGCGGTGCGCGCCAGCTGCAGCTCGGCGCTTTCACGGCGGCTGGCCGGGCGTGTCAGCGCCAGCAGGCCGAGCTGTAGCTGGTTTTCGCGGTTGATGGCCGAGGCCAGCAGGAAGATGTCAAGGTTGGCCGCATTGAGCGTGGCGTGCTGGCTGGCCTGGCGGTAGTTGTACACGCCGGAGCGGATCAGCAGGCCGGAGGCCACCAGCTGCAACGAGCCGAGGATCACCACGATCAGGATCACCGCCTGGCCGATACCGGCGGTTTGCTGCTGCAGCTGGCCTTGCTTGCTCATGGCGGACCTCGCGTGGCTCAGGCGGTCGGGGGCGGTGACGTGATGTCGCTGTCCGGCTCGCAGCTGATCTCGATATCGTCGACGCCGAAGCGCTCCGGAAACTGCCGCAGCACGCGCAGCTGCGTCTTGGTGATCTCGCTGCCGCGCTGCAACAGCAGCTGCCCGGTCTTGTTGTATAGATCACGCGCCAGCCGGCTTCCCGGTTTCACCTCGCCCAGGCCTAGACGCTGCATCGGCTTGTCGTTCTCGTCCAGCAGCAGCGACGCCTGCGTCACCAGCTCGCCGAACACGTGGCGGTCAAAGGCGGTGCCGGTGGCCACCTTGTAGTAGGAGAACGGGTCGATGTCCGGGCGCGGCCGCGTCAGCGCCAGGCGCAGGGTTTTTTCCATGTCCGCCGGTTTGGGCGGCTTGATGATGAAACCGTCGGCGTGCAGCTGCGCGGCAACGACGATATTGCTCTTTTCCGGATGGCCGGACAGGAACACGAACGGCAGATTGGGCGGATTGTTGGTCCGGCCACAGCGCAGGTCTTTCAGCACGTCGAGGCCGTTCATCGGCTCCATCTGCACATCGCACAGCACGATGTCGATCGGCTTGGCTTCCAGCGTGCGCTTGGCGAAGGAGCCGTCCACCGCCTGCGACAGGTTTTCCGGCGCAAAGCCCATGGTACGCAGCGCCTGCGTCACCAGCGTGCGCACCAGCATCTGGTCATCGACGATCAGCGCCCGCAGCCGGGAGAAGTCAACAGTCATGACTTGGCCTTGCCTTTATATTGATTGGTACGCTTCATGATGGCGAGTGGCAGCAAGGCCGGCAAGGATTTTATGCAAAATACTTGATAATAACTCAGCCATTTTCAGCATTTGCCAGCCGTTGCCCCAGCGCGCGGATCGCCGCGGCATTGGACGGCGAGAACACCTTGTCGGCCGCCTGCGACCACGGCAGCCAGCACCAGGCCAGATGCTCGGCGGCGGCCAGTTGCACCGCGCACGGTGCCGGCAACTGCAGGCTGAACACGTGCTCGGTGTTGTGCGTCACCCCCGGCGCGTAGCGGTGGCGCCAGTGCGGGTAGATCTCGTACACGTTCTGCTGCTGCCAGTCGCTCAGCACCAGGTTGGCCGCATCGATACCGGTTTCCTCGAACACCTCGCGCACTGCGGTGTCGCACAGGCGCTCGTCGCCTTCGCGGCTACCGGTCACCGATTGCCAGAAGCCGGGACGGTCGGCGCGTTCGATCAGCAGCACCTGGCCGTCGGCGCTGTGGATCACCACCAGCACCGATACCGGCTGCTTCGCTGGCTTGCTCATGGCTTGCCCGCCGCGCCGGCCAAGCTGGCGATCAGGCCGGCCAGTTCCACCGCCGACTTGACGCCCATCTTGTCGAACACCCGCGCGCGGTGCACTTCCACCGTCTTCATGCTGATGTGCAGCGCCTCGGCGATCTGCTTGTTGAGCAGGCCGGCCAGTACCAGCTGCATCACTTCCTTTTCGCGTTCGGTCAGCGTCGCCAGCGTCTGGTGCAGCCGCGATTCGCGCTGGTGCTGCTCGCGCGCGACGCGGTCCTGCTGCAGGCAGTGCTCGACCTGCGCCAGCAGGCGCTGGTCGTCGAACGGTTTTTCCAGGAAATCGACCACCCCCAGCTTGAACGCCGCCACCGCGTGCGGCACGTCGCCGTGGCCGGTCAGCATCACCACCGGCGGGCAGTACGCCCATGCGGCCAACGTTTGCAGCAGCACGATGCCGCTCATGCCGGACAGGCGCAGGTCGACGATCAGGCAGTTGAAGGCGGTATTGTCCGGCGCGGCGAGAAAGGCCTCGGCGCTGTCAAAACCGGTGACACGCAGGGTGTCGCTTTCCAGCAGCCACAGCAGCGATTGCCTTACCGCGGCATCGTCATCAATGACGGCAAGTGTCTGGCAGCTCATGCGTTGGCCTCGACCGGTGATGGCACCACCGTCTGGTTGACCACCCGCAACTCGCGTTGCGGATAAGGGATCTGCACATGGTGCTGCTTGAACAGCTGCCAGATGCGCAGGTTGATGTCGGAACGCAGGCCGGCGATGCCGTTTTCCGGGTCCTTCACCCACAGCCCGATTTCCAGATTGATGCCGGACTCGGCAAAGGCGGTGACAAAGGCGTTCGGTGCCGGCTCGGTCATCACCCGCGGGTGTTCGGCGGCCTCGCGCAGCAGGCGCTGCGCCAGTTCCAGATCGGTGTCGTAGGCGACCTGGATCGGCATGCTGATCCAGATCTGCTTGTCGGTATAGGACTGGTTGATCACGGTGTTGGCGATCAGTGCCTCGTTCGGCACCAGCACCTCGCTGCCGTCCAGCCCCTTCAGCACCACGTAGCGCGCGGTGATCTTGCTGACGTAGCCGACGCGGCCGTCGACCATCAGCCGGTCGCCGATGCGGATGGAGCGGTCGAGCAGGATGATGAAGCCGGACACGTAGTTGCTGGCGATCTTCTGCAAGCCGAAGCCGAGACCGACACCCAGCGCGCCGCCGAATACCGACAGCACGGTAAGGTCGATGCCGACGATGGGCAGCGCCACCATCACCGCGCCGATGATCAGCAGCGTGCGCGCCAGCTTGCTGATCACGAAGCGCAGGTTCATGTCGATGTCGCCGAGCTTCATCACCCGCTTCTCGATCAGCTTGCTGACCCACAGCGCGCCGACCAGGATCACCGACACCCACAGCAGCGCCGACAGGATCATCAGCAGGTTCAGCTCGTTCTTGCCGACGCGGAAGCGCACCGACTCCAGCCAGCTCAGCGCCAGCGTATCGATGCCGGTCACCCACGCGGCAAAGGCCAGCCACAGCAGCATCGCCAGCAGGTGTTCCGAGTGGCGCTCCACCTTGCCCTCCGGCAGCGCGTGACGCACGATGGCGGTCAGCACCCGGATCAGCGACAGCCAGAACAACAGCGTCGCCGACAGCATCAGGATCACCGACGACTGTCCCTGCAGCAGCTGCCAGCCCAGCGCCAAGGCCTGGGTCAGCAACTGCGCCGACAGCGGATACACCAGCCGGTACAGCAGGTATTTGCCGAACGACCACTCCTGCGCCTGCGCGGTCTGGAAATAGCGGCGGTACAGCTGCCGCGCCCACAGCCAGGCGCACAGCAAGGCGGCGACGCCGACCAGCAGTTCCTGCCAGCCGGTTTCGCCCTGGATCACCTGGCCCAGCCGGTGCAGGGTGACCCCCGGCGTCCAGCCGTCCAGCATGTCATTCACGGTATTGATCATGTTTCGTGCTCAAGGTTGGCCGCAACGCTCAGGCCGTGCGGCGTCAGGGTCAGCACCTTGCCGACGCGGTGTGCCAGCGCGTGATCATGGGTAACGATGATCAGGCTGGTGCCCAGCGTGCGGTTCAGTTCCAGCATCAGCTCGAACACCGCCTCGGCATTGGCGCGGTCAAGGTTGCCGGTCGGCTCGTCGGCCAGCAGGCAGGCCGGATTGGTCACCAGCGCGCGCGCCATCGCCGCGCGCTGCCGCTCGCCGCCGGACAGCTCGCCCGGCTTGTGCTGCAGCCGCGCGCCGAGGCCGACGCGCGCCA
>NZ_LFDT01000032.1:0-35999 GCF_001037925.1 Vogesella sp. EB
GGCAGCAGGCGGCGGAGGGTTTCGTGCGCGAGGGCTGCAGCGCAGCGTTTGCCTACCGCCGCGCCATCCGGCAGCAGAGCGAGGTGCTGCTGGCGCTGGACAACGCGCTGCTGGCCGAGCGCGTCGCCGACCTGAAAGACCTCGAACGCCGCGTCATCGACGCGCTGCTGGGCGAGGCACCGGCGCTGACCGAGCTGCCGCCGCAGGCGGTGGTGGTGGCCGACGACCTGACGCCGTCGCAACTGACACGGCTGCCGCGCGAACGCCTCGCCGCGCTGGTGCTGGCCCGTGGCGGCGCCAGCAATCACGTCGCCATCCTGTGCCGCGCGCTGGCGATTCCGTCGCTGGTCGCCGCCGGCGACGCGGTGCTGGCGCTGGCCGCCGGCAGTACGGTGTGGCTGGACGCCGGTGACGGCTGGCTCGACCCGGCGCCGACTGCGGCCAACCTTGCCGCCGCGCACCAGCAGATTGCCGAGCGCGAGGCGCGGCGCGACAGCCTGCGCCGGCACGCGGCCGCTCCGGCGCACACGCTGGACGGCGTCGCCATCGAGGTCGCCGCCAACATCGTCAACGCGGCCGAGGCCGCGGCGGCGGTGTGCCACGGTGCCGACGGCGTCGGCCTGCTGCGCACCGAATTCCTGTTCGCCCACCGCAGCGACGCCCCGAGCGAAGCCGAGCAACGCGCCGCCTGCCAGGCGGTGCTGGACGCACTGGACGGCCGCACGGCCATCATCCGTACCCTCGACGCCGGTGGTGACAAGGAGGTGCCCTACCTGCCGCTGCCACCGGAAGACAACCCGGCGCTGGGCCTGCGCGGCATCCGCACCGGGCTGGCGATGCCGGCGGTGCTGGACAGCCAGCTGCGCGCGCTGTTGTCGCTCACACCGCTGTCGCGGCTGCGCATCCTGCTGCCGATGATTACCGACCTGTCCGAGCTGCAGCAGGTGCGCGCACGCATCGACGAGCTGGCCCGCGAGATGGGGCTGAGCGAGCGGCCGCAGCTGGGGGTGATGATCGAGGTGCCGTCCGCCGCGCTGCTGGCGGAGCAGCTGGCCGCCCACGCCGATTTTCTGTCGATCGGCACCAACGACCTGACGCAGTACACGCTGGCGATGGACCGCTGCAGCCCGGCGCTGGCGGCGCGGCTGGACCCGCTGCACCCGGCGGTGCTGCGCCTGATCGAGATGACGGTGCGCGGCGCGCGCCAGCACGGGCGCTGGGTCGGGGTCTGCGGCGCGATGGCATCGGATCTGGCGGCGGTGCCGGTACTGCTCGGCCTCGGCGTCACCGAGCTGTCGGTCAGCCCGGCGCTGGTGCCGGAGGTGAAGGCCTGCGTCCGCCAGCTGCAGCTGGCGCAGTGCCGCGAACAGGCGCAGGCGCTGCTGCAGCAAAGCTCGCCGCAGGCGGTGCGCGCGCTGCTGCAGCTGGCGGATACCGGTCAGCACTGAGGCGCACACGCAGAACACAACACAGCGTGGCGGGCCTCGCCGCCACGACTGATTCATAACGAGGCAGAGGAGAACACAGTGAATACTACGAGCAAATTTGCCGGTATCCAGCAGCTGGGTCGCGCGCTGATGCTGCCGATCGCGGTGCTGCCGGTGGCCGGCCTGCTGTTGCGGCTGGGCCAGCCCGACCTGTTGAACATCGCGGTGATGGCACAGGCCGGCGACGCCATCTTCGGCAACCTGGCGCTGCTGTTCGCCATCGGCGTGGCGGTCGGTTTCGCCCGCGACAACAACGGCACCGCCGGTCTTGCCGGTGCCATCGGCTACCTGGTGCTGACCGCGGTGCTGAAGGTGATCGACGCCAAGATCAATATGGGCGTGCTGGCCGGCATCACCGCCGGCATCAGCGCCGGCCTCTTGTACAACCGCTACAAGGACATCGCGCTGCCGTCCTATCTCGCCTTCTTCGGCGGCAAGCGCTTCGTGCCGATCGCCACCGGCTTTGCCATGCTGCTGGCCGGCGTGGTGCTGGGCCAGGTGTGGCCGCCGGTGCAGCACGGCATCGACAGCGTCGGCCACTGGCTGATCAACGCCGGCGAGATCGGGCTGTTCATCTACGGCGTGCTCAACCGCCTGCTGATCGTCACCGGCCTGCACCACATCCTCAATTCGCTGGTGTGGTTCGTGTTCGGCAGCTTCCCCGACCCGGCGATTGCCGGCAAGGTGGCCACCGGCGACCTCAACCGCTTCTTCGCCGGTGATCCGGGTGCCGGGCAATTCATGGCCGGTTTCTTCCCGGTGATGATGTTCGGCCTGCCGGCGGCGTGCCTGGCGATGTACCGCGCCGCGCTGCCGGAAAACAAGCAGGCGGTCGGCGGCATCCTGCTGTCGATGGCGCTGACCGCGGCGCTGACCGGCGTCACCGAGCCGGTGGAGTTCGCCTTCATGTTCCTGGCGCCACTGCTGTACGCCATCCACGCGGTGCTGACCGGGCTGTCGATGGCGCTGATGCACGCGCTGGACATCCGCCTCGGCTTCACCTTCTCCGCCGGCCTGTTCGACTACGCGCTGTCGGCGGGCAAGGGGCAAAACCCGTTGCTGATGCTGCCGGTGGGCGTGGCCTACTTTGCCGTCTACTACGGCGTGTTCAGCTTCTTCATCCGCAAGTACAACCTGCTGACGCTGGGTCGCGAGCCGGCCAGCAGCACCACGCTTGCGGCCAACGTTGGCCGCAAGGGCAGTGCGCGCGCCGCAGGCTTCATCACCGCGCTGGGTGGCGGCGCCAATCTCAAATCGGTGGATGCCTGCACCACGCGCCTGCGCCTGCAGGTGGGCCGAAACGAGCTGGTGGACGAGGCGGCGCTGAAGGCGCTGGGATCGCGCGGGCTGATCCGCCCGGCCCCCGGCAGCGTGCAGGTGGTGCTGGGGCCGGAGGCGGAAATCGTCGCCGACGAGATCCGCAGCGCGCTGGCGAACGGCGTGGTAACGGCGGACGACAACGATATCGACCGTGCGCAGTGGCTGGCGGCGCTGGGCGGCGCGGCCAACGTCAAGGCGGTGGCACTGGTGGCCGGCAGCCGGCTGCGGGTGGAGCTGGCCGACGCCAGCCGCGTCGATAGTGCACAGCTGAGCGCGCTGGGCGTCGCCGGGGTGATGCCGCTGCCGGGCAACCTGCTGCACCTGGTGCTGGGTGCGGACGCGCCGCGCTACGCGGCCGCGCTGCAGGTGTAAGCGTTCGCCGCCCGTGTGCGCCGGGCAAGGAAAAAGCCGCCAGACCGTACAGTCTGGCGGCTTTTTTGCGCTTATCGGCTCAGCGTTTGCGCGCCAGTGGCGGCAGCAGGCGCAGGCGGGTGCCGGCGAGGCGGTCGTGCAGGAACTGCTTGTCGTTGTCGATCAGCGCCCACAGCACCGGCAGGGCGTCCCACAGCAAGGCCACCGCCAGTGCATGCTGCCGCGAGTCGAACAGCGGCTGCCACGCGGTGTAGGCCAGCGCCGGCACGCCCAGGTACAGCACCAGCGCCACCACGAAGCGCATCGCCGCGTGCGGCCAGCGCAGCGCGCCGCCATCCGCCAGCGTCAGCTGCAGCCGCCACGGCTTCATCGCCAGCGTCTGCCCGCCGCGCGTCCAGCAATAGCCGAAGTAGCCGAACATCACCAGCGCCAGGAACAGCTGCATCAGCACGCTCATCCAGCGCGCGTTGCCGCTCCACACCACCAGCGGGGTGAACAGCGCGGCCGCGACCAGCAGCACGGCGCCCAGCAGCAAAGCTTCGTAGCACAGGCTGGCCAGTCGGCGCAGCAATCCGGGGTGGGTGAAATGTTGATTCATGCCGTGAAAATAATAATGAGGGAGTGAAAGGGCGGCGGCGGTAAAACCGCCGCAAGCAACCAGACATGGTATCAAAGCCGTCCCGTGCCGCCTACCCTGCAAAAGTGGCTGTTTTTGAATGTTTTTGGCGCTTTTTTGCACCTGCACAAAAGCGCTTGACCGCTATTTCAAACTTAAGCTAAGTTCATTCACTACGGGACATAAAACAACTACTCAGCAATCAAAGAGGCAAAGATGCAGATATCGGGCGCGGAAATCCTGGTGCGCAGCTTGCAGGCAGAAGGAGTCGAATTCGTTTTCGGCTACCCCGGCGGCGCGGTACTTGAGATATATGATGCAATTTTCAGGCAGCAAGAGTTCAAGCATGTGCTGGTGCGCCACGAGCAGGCCGCGGTGCACGCCGCGGATGCCTACTCGCGCTCCTGTGACAAGGTCGGCGTGGCGCTGGTCACTTCCGGCCCGGGTGCCACCAATGCGGTGACCGGCATTGCCACCGCCTACATGGACTCGGTGCCGATGGTGGTGATCTCCGGCCAGGTATCGACGCCGGCCATCGGTCTCGACGCGTTCCAGGAAGTGGACATGGTCGGTATCACCCGTCCGTGCGTGAAGCACAACTTCCTGGTCAAGGACATCAACGAGCTGGCCACCACCATCAAGAAGGCGTTCTACATCGCCGCTACCGGTCGTCCCGGTCCGGTGGTGGTGGACATCCCGAAAGACGTGACCCAGCAGCTGGCCGAATTCCACTACCCGGAAAGCGTGAGCATCCGCTCCTACGTGCCGGTCACCCGCGGCCATCCCGGCCAGATCAAGAAGGCCGCCAGCCTGCTGGCCGAAGCCAAGCGCCCGTACATCTACATCGGTGGCGGCGCCGTGCAGGGCAATGCCTCGGCCGAAGTGACCGAGCTGGTGCGCATGCTGGGCCTGCCGTGTACCAACACGCTGATGGGCCTGGGCGCCTATCCCGGCGACGACCGCCAGTGTCTGGGCATGCTCGGCATGCACGGCACCTACGAAGCCAATATGGCGATGCAGTACTGTGACGTGCTGATCGCCGTCGGCGCCCGTTTCGACGACCGCGTGATCAGCGTGCCGTCGCACTTCCTGGCACAGCCGAAGAAAATCGTGCACATCGACATCGACCCGTCCTCCATCGCCAAGCGCGTGAAGGTGGACGTGCCCATCGTTGGCGACGTGAAACACGTGCTGCGCGACCTGATCGACCTGATGAAGCAGAACGGGCAGCGCCCGGATGCGGCCAACCTCGCCGGCTGGTGGAAGCAGATCGAGCAATGGCGCAGCTACAACAGCCTGCTGTACACCCCGTCGACCGAGTTCATCAAGCCGCAGTCGGTGGTGCAGAAGCTGTACGAGATCACCGGCGGCGACGCCATCATCACCTCCGACGTTGGCCAGCACCAGATGTGGGCGGCGCAGTACTACCCGTTCAAGCGCCCGAAACAATGGCTGAACTCCGGCGGTTTGGGTACCATGGGTTTCGGCCTGCCGGCCGCCATCGGCGCGCAGCTGGCCAACCCGAATGCACAGGTGGCCTGCATTACCGGCGAAGGCTCGATCCAGATGAACATCCAGGAGCTGTCCACCGCCAAGCAGTACCACACGCCGGTGAAGGTGATTGCGCTGAACAACCGCTACCTGGGCATGGTGCGCCAGTGGCAGGAGTTCTTCTACGGCACGCGTTACGCCGAGTCCTATATGGATGCGCTACCGGATTTCGTCGGCATCGCCGAGGCCTACGGCCACGTCGGCATGAAGATCGAGAACCCGGCCGATGTCGAGGGTGCGTTGCGTGAAGCATTCAGCCCGGCATTGAAAGAGCGTCTGGTATTCATGGACTTCCGTACCGACCAGTCCGAAAACGTGTTCCCGATGATCCAGAACGGCAAGGGTCTGGACCAGATGGATCTGCCGCCGCATATGCGCGAGCTGCAGATTGCTCCTTTCGAGAACAACCGTGACTACGGCAACATGTGCTAAGGCAGTGGCATGAGACATATACTTTCGATTTTGCTGGAAAACGAAGCGGGCGCGCTGTCGCGAGTAGTGGGACTTTTCTCCGCACGCGCTTACAATATCGATTCACTGACGGTGTCGACTACCGAAGACCCGACACTGTCACGGATGACCATCGTCACCCACGGGTCCGACGAAGTCATCGAACAGATCACCAAGCAGCTCAACAAGCTGATCGAGGTGGTCAAGGTGATTGACCTCAACGAGTCCGACCATATCGAACGCGAGATGATGTTGATCAAGGTCCGTGCCACCGGCAAGGATCGGGAAGAAATGAAGCGGATGGCTGACATCTTCCGTGGTCGCATCATCGACGTGACGGAAAAGACCTACACCATCGAGCTCACCGGTACGAGCGAAAAGCTGGGCGCCTTTATCGAGGCGATCGACCGTTCAGTGATCCTGGAAACGGTGCGTACCGGTGCATCCGGAATTGGTCGCGGCGAACGTATTTTGAAGATCTGAATCACCGGGGCGGCCATCAGCTGCCCTCGAACAAACTAGGGACATAAGACAATGAAAGTTTTCTACGACAAAGACGCTGATCTTTCCATCATCAAGGATCAGAAAGTGGCCATCATCGGTTACGGCTCCCAGGGTCATGCGCACGCGCAGAACCTGAAGGATTCCGGCGTGGATGTGGTGGTGGGCCTGCGCAAGGACGGCGCATCGTGGAAAAAGGCCGAAGCGGCCGGTCACAAAGTGAAAGAAGTCGCCGATGCCGTGAAGAAGGCGGATCTGGTGATGATCCTGCTGCCGGACGAATCGCAGCCTGACGTGTACCACAGCGAAATCGCCCCGAACATCAAGAAGGGTGCCACCCTGGCCTTCGCGCACGGCTTCAACGTGCACTACAACCAGATCGTGCCACGCGAAGACCTGGACGTGATCATGGTGGCCCCGAAAGGCCCGGGCCACACCGTGCGTTCCGAGTACGTGAAGGGCGGCGGCGTGCCGACCCTGATCGCCGTGTACCAGGACAAGTCCGGCAAGGCCCGTGACGTGGCCCTGTCCTACGCTGCGGCCAACGGCGGCACCAAGGGCGGCGTGATCGAAACCAACTTCCGCGAAGAAACCGAAACCGACCTGTTCGGCGAACAGGCGGTACTGTGCGGCGGCGCGGTAGAACTGGTGAAAGCCGGTTTCGAAACCCTGACCGAAGCCGGTTATGCACCGGAAATGGCCTACTTCGAGTGCCTGCACGAGCTGAAGCTGATCGTTGACCTGATGTACGAAGGCGGCATCGCCAACATGAACTACTCCATCTCCAATAACGCGGAGTATGGCGAGTACGTGACCGGTCCGGAAGTGGTGACCTCCGCCACCAAGGAAGCGATGAAAAAAGCGCTGTACCGCATCCAGTCCGGCGAATACGCCAAGATGTTCATCCTGGAAGGCAAGACCAACTATCCGAGCATGACCGCCCGCCGTCGCCTGACTGCCGATCATCCGATCGAAAAAGTCGGTGCCGAACTGCGCGCGATGATGCCTTGGATCGCCAAGAACAAGCTGGTTGACCAGTCCAAGAACTAAGCCTGCCGCCTCGCGGTCAGTGTCAAGCCGGGCAGCTGCCCGGCTTTTTCTTTGCCTGCGTTCCGCGCGGTGGCGGCGGCCGGCGCCGCCCGTGCGGCGCGTCAGCGGCCTTGTATCCGCCGTGACGGCGCCGCCGCGCCGCATGACGCTTGGTAAGCGTGGCATCGCGCATTAGAATGCAGCATTGTCTTGCCGCCGGCGCGCAACGTTGGCCGCAAGTCCCGTTTCCTTCCGGCGCGCCTTGCCGCTGTCCGATGTCGAGAGTCTGCATGCATATTGACCCGAAGCCTATCAAGCCGTCCCTGCGTCGCCAGGGCATTTACCTGCTGCCCAACTCCTTTACCCTCGCCGCGCTGTTCGCCGGCTTCTACGCCATCGTGCAGGCGATGAACCAGAACTTCGAACACGCGGCGGTAGCGATCTTCATCGCGATGATCCTCGACGGCATGGATGGCCGCGTGGCGCGGCTGACGCACAGCCAGAGCGCGTTCGGCGCCGAGTTCGACAGCCTGTCGGACATGGTCAGCTTCGGTGTGGCGCCGGCGCTGATCGCCTACGAGTGGATGCTGAAGGACCTCGGCAAGCTGGGCTGGATGATCGCCTTCATTCACTGCGCCGGTGCCGCGCTGCGCCTGGCGCGCTTCAATACCATGATCGGCTCCACCGACAAGCGCTGGTTCATCGGCCTGCCCAGTCCGGCGGCGGCGGCGCTGGTGGCCGGCCTGGTGTGGATCTGCCACGCCTACGGCTACAACGACCTGCCGGGCTTGCAGTGGGTGGCGCTGGGCTTCACCGCCTTTTCCGGCATCACCATGGTCACCAATGTGAAATTCTGGAGCTTCAAGGAGATCCACCTGCGCCGTCGCGTGCCGTTCGTGATGCTGCTGGCGCTGGTGGTGGTGCTGATGCTGCTGATGTCGGAGCCGCCGCTGGTGCTGTTCGGCTTCTTCGTCTGCTACGCGCTGTCCGGCTACGTGATGGCGCTGCTGGGGCTGGGCAAGAAGACAGCGCCGCTGCTGCCGCCGCAAGCGTAAGACAAGCGCGGCACCGCTACGCGGCAGGCTGGACACGGGCGACTGCGGTCGCCTTTGTTTTGTCTGTAAATTCTACATATTGTCCGATATTTACGCTTTGACAACAGGTTTTGCCGTGCTGCAACAAAATTATTCGACAAAATTTGACAGCTTGTCGGGCGAAACGTAAGGTTGAGCCATAACAAACAAGGAGCAGTGGCATGCAATTGGACATCGAACGTCTGATCGAGGATTTTGGAGGCCCAGGCACGCTCGCGGAAGCGTTGAATGCGGCCTTCCCCGATGAGCCGGTGTCGCGTGCCGCCATCTACAAGTGGCGCGAGCGCGGCACCCTGCCGCTGGCGCAGCTGAACAAGCTGGCGCGGCTCGCCGCCGACCAAGGGAAACGGTTCGATTTCAACGACTATCTGACCGGGGCACTGGCCTCGGGACAAGGGAGCACACCTGACATGGGCGATCGTCTTTACATTTTTGATACCACCTTGCGTGATGGCGAACAGTCGCCGGGCGCGTCGATGACCAAGGAAGAAAAAATCCGTATCGCCCGTCAACTGGAGCGCCTCGGTGTCGACGTGATCGAGGCCGGCTTTGCCGCCGCCAGCCCCGGCGATGCCGATGCCATCCACGCCATTGCCGAAGTGATCAAGGAGTCGACCGTCTGTTCGCTGGCGCGGGCCAACGAGCGCGACATCCGTGCCGCCGGCGAGGCGATCAAGCCTGCCGCGCGCGGCCGTATCCACACCTTCATCGCCACCAGCCCGATCCACATGGAAAAGAAGCTGCGCATGACCCCGGACGAGGTGGTTGACGCTGCGGTGAAGGCGGTGAAACTGGCGCGCGAATACACCGACGACGTCGAGTTCTCCGCCGAGGACGCGCTGCGTTCCGACATCGATTTCCTCGCCCGCATCTTCGGCGAAGTGATCAAGGCCGGTGCCACCACGCTCAACGTGCCGGACACCGTCGGCTACGCGGTACCGAAGCTCACCGAGACCTTCTTCCGCGAGCTGATCGCCAAGACCCCGGGCGGTGACAAGGTGGTGTGGTCCGCCCACTGCCACAACGACCTCGGCATGGCCGTCGCCAACAGCCTCGGCGCGGTACTGGGCGGTGCGCGGCAGGTGGAATGCACCATCAACGGCCTCGGCGAGCGCGCCGGCAACGCCGCGATGGAAGAAATCGTGATGGCGGTGCGTACCCGCAAGGACGTGTTCAACGTGGAAACCCGCGTCGACGCTACCCAGATCGTGCCGGCGTCGAAGCTGGTGTCCACCATCACCGGCTATCCGGTGCAGCCGAACAAGGCCATCGTCGGCGCTAACGCCTTCGCCCACGAGTCCGGTATCCACCAGGACGGCGTGCTCAAGCACCGCGAAACCTACGAGATCATGTCCGCCGAATCGGTGGGCTGGACCGCCAACCGACTGACGCTGGGCAAACTGTCCGGCCGCAACGCGTTCCGCACCAAGCTCACCGCGCTGGGCATCGTGCTGGACAGCGAAGAGGCACTGAACGCCGCCTTCGCCCGTTTCAAGGAGCTGGCCGACAAGAAGCGCGAGATCTTCGACGAAGACCTGCACGCGCTGGTGTCCGACCAGCTGGTCACCGCCGAGCAGGAAGACTACAAGTTCGTGTCGCTGAAAGTGGCGACCGAGACCGGCGAGGCACCGCAGGCGCAGATCGTGTTCGTCGAGCACGGCAACGAGCAGCGTGCCGAATCTACCGGCTCCGGCCCGGTCGATGCCGCATTCAAGGCGATCGAGAGCGTGGTGAAAAGTGATGCAGTACTGGAGCTGTACTCGGTCAACGCCATCACCAAGGGTACCGAATCGCAGGGCGAAGTGACCGTGCGCCTGGCCAAGGACGGCCGCATCGTCAACGGCCAGGGGGCAGATACCGATGTGATTGTGGCCAGCGCCAAGGCGTATCTGGCGGCACTGAACAAGCTGCATAGCAAGACCGAGCGGGTATACGCCCAGGGCCCGGTCTAAACCGAGCGCGCAACCGCGGCAGCAAAACGTCCGACCCGGAAAGGTTGGCCGCCGCGGTAAAGATCAAAGGCCCACAAGGCCGCACCCTTCCGCCTTTGCCAGCACCACGGCAGACGCAGACAGCCGACCCACGAGGTCGGCATTGTCGCGTCTGTCTTTTCATTTGCCGGCTTGGCCTCATCTGCAGGCGGAGCTTTCCACAAGGACACTGCCCATGGCACAAGGCTATTTCATTACCGGCACCGATACCGAGATCGGCAAGACCCACAGCGCGGTGAAGCTGATCCGGCACTGGCAGGCGCAGGGCCGGCGCGTGCTGGCGATGAAGCCGGTGGCTTCCGGCTGCGACATCCTGCCGGATGGCAGCTGGCACAACGACGACGTGGCACGCTTGGTGGCCGCCACCGGGCAGACCGATCTGGCGCTGATGAATCCGTACCGCTTCCTGCCGCCGGTGTCGCCGCACATCGCCGCGCGCGCGGCCGGCGTGACCATCGATCCGGCATTGATCGTCGCACACTACCAAAGGTTGGCCGCAGACGCCGACGTGGTGCTGGTGGAGGGCGCCGGCGGCTGGCTGGCGCCGCTGTCGGACACGCTGGACATGCAGGGCCTGGCGCAGGCGCTGGGGCTGCCGGTGATCCTGGTGGTGGGCATGAAGCTGGGCTGCATCAACCACGCGCTGCTGACGGCGCAGGCAATTCGCGCCAGCGGCTGCACCCTGGCCGGCTGGGTCGCCAACCGCGTGGTGCCGGCGCAGCTGGCCTATGAAGACAATCTGGCGACGCTCGTACGCGCGCTGGGCGAGCCGCTGCTGAGCCTGCCTTACGAGGCGCCGGTCACGCCCGCAGCCTGAGCGCCGGCGCCGGTTTGCGGCGCTGCACCATGATAAATACTTGTTTTATCGGCTGATCTTCCTATTCTCGATAAAGCGCTGCGGCACAGATCGCGGCCAGCGACCGGGTTTCCGGCCAACACGAGACTTTACTTGGGGAAGACGCCATGGCCTGTCGTCGCGTCCTGTTACTGCTCACCGGCTGGTCGCCTGCCGTGCTGGCGGCCAACGTCAACCTGCCGCCGCCGGTTACCGGCATCGCGCAGGATATCTATGACCTGCACATGCTGCTGCTGTACATCACCGGCGGCATCTTCGTGCTGGTATTCGGCGTGATGTTCTGGGCCATCCTGCGCCATCGCAAATCCGCCGGCCATCAGGCGAAACACTTCCACGAAAACACCACCGTCGAAATCATCTGGACGCTGATTCCACTGTTGATTCTGGTGGCGATGGCGTGGCCGGCGACGCGGCTGATCCTGCAGCAGAAGAGCAGCGCCGGCGCCGAGCTGACCATCAAGGTCACCGGCTACCAGTGGAAGTGGCACTACGACTACCTCGACGACGGCGTCGCCTTCATGAGTCATCTGGCCACGCCGCAAAGCGCCATCCACCAAGTGGCCGACCGCGGCGAGCACTACCTGCTGGAGGTCGACCAGCCGCTGGTGGTGCCGACCGGCACCAAGGTACGGCTGCTGCTGACCGCCAACGACGTGATCCATGCCTGGTGGGTGCCGCAACTGGGGGTGAAACAAGATGCGATACCCGGCTTCGTGCGCGATGTCTGGTTCAAGGTCGATCGTCCCGGCACCTATCGCGGCCAGTGTGCCGAGCTGTGCGGCAAGGATCACGGCTTCATGCCCATCGTGGTGGAGGCCAAGGCGCCGGCCGATTACGCGCGCTGGCTGGCGGCACGCAAGCAGGCGGCTGCGGCCAACCTTGACGACCCCGCCAAGCAGTGGCCGCTGGCGGAGCTGATGGCGCGCGGCGAGAAGGTGTACACGCAGAACTGTGTCGCCTGCCACCAGGCCAACGGCAAGGGCATACCCGGCGCCTTCCCGGCGCTGGACGGCTCGGCGATGGCGACCAAGGACAAGCCCGGCCACATCGACATCGTGCTTAACGGCAGCAAGAAGAATGCCGCGATGGCGGCGTGGGGCAAGCAGTTGTCGGATACAGATATTGCGGCGGTGATCACCTACGAGCGTAACGCGTGGGGCAATCACACCGGCGACGTGGTGCAGCCGAAAGACATCAAGGCTGCCCGCGGCGGCAAAGCGTAAGGGGGAGAGGGCATGACTGCGATCGACAGTGCATTGCAGCCGGCGCACGACACCGCGCACGGCCACCACGCCAAGCCGGGCGGCATCACCCGCTGGCTGTTTGCCACCAATCACAAGGACATCGGCTCGCTGTACCTGTGGTTCGCCTTCAGCATGTTCATCTTCGGCGGCGTGCTGGCACTGTGCATCCGTGCCGAGCTGTTCCGGCCCGGGCTGCAGTTCTGGCAGCCGGAGCTGTTCAACCAGTTCACCACCCTGCACGGGCTGATCATGGTGTTCGGCGCCATCATGCCTGCCTTCACCGGGCTGGCCAACTGGATGCTGCCGCTGATGATCGGCGCGCCGGACATGGCCTTTGCGCGGATGAACAACTGGAGCTTCTGGCTGCTGCCGCCGGCGGCGCTGCTGCTGCTGATCTCGTTCGCGGTGCCCGGCGGGGCGGCGGCGGCGGGCTGGACACTGTACGCGCCGCTGTCGACGCAGATGGGCATGGGCATGGACCTGACCATCTTCGCCATCCACATCATGGGTGTCAGCTCGATCATGGGCTCGATCAACATCATCGTCACCATCCTCAACCTGCGCGCGCCGGGGATGACGATGATGAAGATGCCGATGTTCGCCTGGGCCAGCCTGATTACCGCCTACCTGATCATCGCGGTGATGCCGGTGCTGGCCGGGGTGGTGACCATGGTGCTGACCGACCGCCATTTCGGCACCCACTTCTTCAATGCCGCCGGCGGTGGCGATCCGGTGCTGTACCAGCACATCTTCTGGTTCTTCGGCCACCCCGAGGTCTACATCATGGCGCTGCCGGCCTTCGGCATCGTCAGCCATATCATCCCCACCTTCAGTCGCAAGCCGCTGTTCGGCTACACCTCGATGGTGTACGCCACCAGCTCCATCGCCATCCTCAGCTTCATGGTGTGGGCGCACCACATGTTCACCACCGGCATGCCGGCCACCGCGCAGCTGTTCTTCATGTACGCGACGATGCTGATCGCAGTGCCGACCGGGGTGAAGGTGTTCAACTGGATCGGCACCATGTGGCAGGGCAGCATGAGCTTCGAGACGCCGATGCTGTTCGCCATCGGCTTCATCTGCCTGTTTACCGTCGGCGGCCTGTCCGGGGTGACGCTGAGCATCGCCGCCATCGACATCCAGCTGCAGGACACCTACTACGTGGTGGCGCACTTCCACTACGTGCTGGTGGCCGGCGCGCTGTTCAGCCTGTTCGCCGCGGTGTACTACTGGTTTCCGAAGATGACCGGGCGCATGTACTCGGAGTTCTGGGGCAAGTTCCACTTCTGGTGGTCGCTGCTGTGGTTCAACGTGACCTTCTTCCCCATGCACTTCCTCGGCCTCGCCGGCATGCCGCGCCGCATTCCCGACTACAACATGCAGTTCACCGATTTCAACACCCTGGCCAGCGTCGGCGCCTTCTGTTTCGGGCTGGGGCAGCTGATCTTCTTCGCCAACATGCTGCACAGCCTGCGCCACGGCAAGCCGGCCGCGGCCAAACCGTGGGAGGGCGCCGACACCCTGGAGTGGCAGATCGCCACCCCGGCGCCGTATCACAGCTTTGTCGAGGCACCGGATCTGGAAGTCGGCGAAAACGGCCGCATCGACGCCATGCACGGCGGAAAGCACCACTGACATGGACAAGCCGCCCGCCACCCTGCACGACAACCGCCTGCTGCTGCTGAAGCTGCTGCTGCTGGCCTGCGTGATGTTCGTGTTCGCCTGGGGGTTGATCCCGGTCTACGACGCGCTGTGCCGGCTGACCGGGCTGGGCAGCCTGCAGCGGCCGGACGAGGTCGGCAGCCAAAGGTTGGCCGCAACGCCGCTGGCGCCGGTGCTGCTGACCTTCGATGCCACGGTGCAACCGGGGCTGCCGTGGCAGGTACGGCCGCTGACGCGCACGCTGCGTGCGGTGCCGGGCGAGTTCGTGCGCGTCGACTACGAGATCACCAATGCCAGCAACCGCCAGGTCGTCGGCCAGGCGATCCCGCGCTACCTGCCGGCGGCGGCGGCGGAGTACGTGAAAAAGCTGGACTGCTTCTGCTTTGCGCAGCAGGCGTTTGCCCCGGGCGAAACCCGGCGCTTTCCGGTGGTGTTCGTGGTCGACAAGAACGTGCCGGCCGGCCTCGACAGCATCACGCTGGCCTACACCGTGTTCGATGTGCCGGGGCGCTCATGAGGCCGCTACGCGCCCTGGCCGCGGTATTCTGCGCGTTTTTTGGCGTGCGGCGCGGCCGTGCGGCCAACGTTGACCGCCAGTTGCGCTTTGCCGACCTTATCGCGGCGGCGATCATTCTGGTGGCGCTGTTTGTCGGCGGCCTGCTGTTGCTGGTCAGCTGGCTGACGGCGCCCTGAGCGGACGGAGGAATCATGCATAACGACACCTCGCACCACTATTTCGTGCCCGATCCGTCGCGCTGGCCGATCATCGGCGCGGTGGCGCTGTTTGCACTGGGGCTGGGCGCCTCCTTCACCGTCAACGGCATCGCCGCCGGCAAGTTCGGCCTGCTGCTGGGGGTGCTGATCCTGCTGTGGATGCTGTTCGGCTGGTTCGGCGACGTGATCCGCGAAAGCCTGTCCGGCCGTTACCAGCGGCGCGAGGATGCCTCGTTCCGCTGGGGCATGAGCTGGTTCATCTTTTCCGAGGTGATGTTCTTTGCCGCCTTCTTCGGCGCGCTGTTCTACGTGCGGACCATCTCGGTGCCGGAGCTGGGCAACGAGCAGCACCAGCTGCTGTACCCCGGTTTTGCCGCCAGCTGGCCGCTGGCCACCGGCCCCGGCATCAGCGCGTCCTACCAGGCAATGGGGCCGTGGGGGCTGCCGGCGGTCAATACCCTGATCCTGCTGTCGTCTGGTGCCACGCTGACCTGGGCGCACTGGGGGCTGCTGTCCGGTTCCCGCAGGCAGCTGACAGGCGGCCTCGGGCTGACGGTGGTGCTGGGCGCGCTGTTCCTCGGGCTGCAGATCTACGAGTACGCGCACGCGATGAACGAGCTGGGCCTGTCGCTGGCCTCCGGCGCCTACGGCATGACCTTCTTCATGTTGACCGGTTTTCACGGCCTGCACGTGCTGCTGGGCGCCATCATGCTGGCGGTGGTGTGGCTGCGGGTGCTGCGCGGCCACTTCGACAGCCAGCACCACTTCGCCTTCGAGGCCGCGGCATGGTACTGGCACTTCGTCGACGTGGTGTGGCTGATCCTGTTCGTGTTCGTGTACTGGCTGTAGCGGCGGGAGGCGTCAGCGCCCGTGCGGCAGCCACCAGCCGAGCATGCCGCCGGCCATCAGCAGCAGGAACAGCCCCAGCGACAGTGCCACGCGCAGGGTCAGCGCCCTGACGGTCTGGCGCGGCGAAGTGCCGCGGCTGACGCTGTAGAGGGCAAAGGCCAGCGTCAGCATGATCAGCAACAGCAGGGTGATGGCGGCAATCTTCATGACATGTCCTCCGGTGGGTGTAATCCAGTCTAGCAGCCGTGCCGGCTTTCGCCGCCAGCGTGGCCGGCTGCGGCTGGCGTGGCTGTTGTGGTTGCTGGCGCTGCTGCCTTTTTTGCTTGCGCTGTGGCAATGGCAGCGCGGCCAGCAACGGCAGGCGCAGCTGCTCCACCATGAGTTCAACCTGCGGCAGGCACCGCAACCGTTGGCCGCACTGGCCGCCAGCACGGCGCCGGCCGGCCAGCGTGCGTGGCTGCAAGTGCGCGGCAGCGAGCCGGAGATCCGCGTCGCCAATGCGCTGCTCGGCGGGGCCAGCGGCATCCGCATCTGGCAGCCGGTGCAACTGCCCGACGGCAGCTGGGTGGTGGTCGATCGCGGCTGGCTGCGCGGGCCGGCGGCCTACGTGCGCATTCCGCTGCCACCACTGCGCTTGCAGGGCTACTGGCTGCCGCGACCGCAGCCCTACCTGCTGTCCGGTGCGCGGGTGGCGGATCGCGGCGAGGTCGATGCGCTGGACTGGGCGGCGCTGGCGCGGCGCCTGCCGGGGCGGCTGCACGACGGTCTGCTGGTGCTGGATGTGACCCTGCCGCCGCTGCAGCCGTGGCCGGTGCGGCCGCCGTTCGATCCGCAGCGCCACTATGCCTATGCCTTGCAATGGCTGCTGCTTGGGCTATGCCTGATTACAGGAGCATGGATCGTGCAGAGGAGGGGACGGGATGAGCGCTCGGGATCGCGGACGGGTTAAGTTGCTGCTGATTGCGCTGCTCTGCGCGCTGCCGGTGCTGGCGTCGTGGCTGTCGTACCGCTGGCTGCCGCCGGCCGGTGGCAAGAGCTACGGCCAGCTGTTGGCGACACCGCTGCCGCAGGCGCGGCAGCAAGGTTGGCCGCAAGGGCGCTGGGTGCTGCTCGACGCCGCCGCAAGCTGCAATCCGGCCTGCGAGCAGCGCCGCTTCGCGATGCGGCAGATCCACACCGCGCAGGGCGAGGCCGCCACGCGGCTGGTGCGGCGCCAGCAGGCCGATGCCACGCTGCGGCAGGACGGTTTCTATCTGGTGGACCCGCACGGCAACGGCGTGCTGTTCTACCCGGATGGCGCCGCGCCGGCGGCGGTGATCAGGGAAATTCGCAGTGTGCTGAAAAACAATAACAGCCTCGGCTAAAGTGGCCGCGGCAACGGCTGTCCGTGCCGGTGCGGGCAGGGAAGGGGGCAGGATGAGACGCGTGCTGTGGCTGGCCTTGTTGCTGGTGTGCATCGTGGTGCCGCTGGGGGCGTACGTACGGCTGTCGGATGCCGGTCTTGGTTGTCCGGACTGGCCGGGCTGCTATGGCCGGCTGTCGCCGCTGCACGCGGCGCCGCTGATCCAGGAACAGCATGCGGCCAACCCTGACGGCCCGGTGAGCATGGCCAAGGCGTGGAAGGAAATGAGCCACCGCTATCTGGCCGCCAGTCTCGGCCTGCTGCTGCTGGCGCTGAACGTGCTGGCTTGGCGTCAGCGCCGGCTGCGCGGCTGGGCGGCGCTGCTGCTGTTGCTGGTGTGCGTGCAGGGCGCGCTGGGGATGTGGACCGTCACCCTGCTGCTGAAACCGGCCATCGTCAGCGCCCACCTGCTGGGCGGCATGACGCTGGCGGCGCTGCTGGCCGCCTGCTGCTGGTGGCAGCGGCGCCTGCCGCAGCGCCACGCGGTGGGGGCGGGCAGCTTCGCGCTGGCGCTGCTGCTGCCCTTGCTGCTGCTGCTGCAGATCGCGCTCGGCGGCTGGGTGTCGAGCAATTACGCGGCGCTGGCCTGCCAGGGCTTCCCGGCCTGCAACGGCGCGTGGTGGCCGGACGCGCAGTGGCAGGGCGCCTTCCATCTGCTGCGCGAATTGGGCGAAGGCCCGGACGGCGCGCCGCTGCTGGGCAGCCACCTGCTGGCCATGCACTGGGCGCACCGGCTGGGCGCCGCGCTGGTGTCGCTGCTGTTGCTGTGGCTGGCGCTGCGGCTGTGGCGCCAGCCACCGCTGCGACCGCTGTTGTGCCTGTTGCTCGGTAGCTGGCTGCTGCAGGTTTCGCTCGGTGTCGGCAACGTGCTGTTGCAACTGCCGCTGCCGCTGGCGGTGGCGCACAACGCCGGTGCCATGCTGCTGCTGATCGTCTCCACGCTGCTATTGCTGTCGCTGGATCCCGCCACGAGGAGAACACGATGACCGCCCTGACCACTCCCTCCCTGCGTCGTCATGCCGGTGCCCTGTGGCAGCTGGCGAAACCGAAAGTGGTGGCGCTGATCGTGTTCTGCGCCGTGATCGGCATGGTGCTGGCGGTGCCAGGCTGGCCCGACCCCGGCCGCATGCTGGCCGCCACGCTCGGCATCGCGCTGGTGGCCGGCGCTGCGGCGATGATCAACTGCCTGGTGGAGCGCACCATCGACGCGCGCATGCGCCGTACCGCGCGCCGCGCCACCGCCAGCGGCGAGCTGGGGACGGCCGAGACGCTGCTGGTGGCGCTGACCGCGCTGGGGCTGGGCATGGCGCTGCTGATCGCGCTGGTCAACGCGCTGACCGCGTGGCTGACCCTGGCCACCTTTGCCGGCTACGCCATCGTCTACACCCTGCTGCTGAAGCCGAACACGCCGCAGAACATCGTGATCGGCGGCGCCAGCGGCGCGATGCCGCCCATCCTCGGCTGGGCGGCGATGACCGGCGAGGTCAGCGCGATGGCGATGGTGCTGTTCCTGATCATCTACACCTGGACGCCGCCGCACTTTTGGGCGCTGGCGCTGTACCGCCGCGACGACTACGCCCGCGCCGGCCTGCCGATGCTGCCGCTGACCCACGGCCAAGCGTTCACCACGCTGTCCATCCTGCTCTACACCGTGCTGCTGGCGGCGGTGACCCTGCTGCCGCTGGCGTTGCAGGCAGCGGGGGCGGTGTACCTGCTGGCCATCCTGCTGCTCAACGCGCGCTTTGTGCAGCTTGCCGCCCGCCTGCACCGTCATTATGCTGACGACTCCGCGCGGCGCTGCTTCCGCTGGTCGATCCAGTTCCTGACCTGGTTGTTCGCCGCCCTGCTGCTAGACCGCGTCTTTTTCCTGCCCCTGAGTGGATGACCTCATGCCCTTGCTTGTACGTTTGCTGCTGCTTGTTGCCCTTATGACCGGATTGGCTGCCTGCGATGGTGCGCCGCCACCGCCGGCGTTCAAGGGTACCGACATCAGCGGCGCCAGCTTTGGCCAGCCGTTTACCCTTACCGGTCACGACGGCAAACGCCACTCGCTGGACGAGTTCAAGGGCAAGGTGGTGGCGCTGTTCTTCGGCTATACCCACTGCCCGGACGTGTGCCCGACCACCATGCTGGAGTTCGCCCAGGCGGCCAAGCAGTTGGGTGCCGATGGCGACCGGCTGCAGGTGCTGTTCGTCAGCGTCGACCCGCAGCGCGACACGTCGCCGGTGCTGGCCGGCTACATCCCGCATTTCGACCCGCGTTTTCTCGGCCTGACCGGCAGCGAGGCAGAAGTTGCCGCCGTGGCCAGCAACTTCAAGGTCGTCGCCCAGCGCCAGCCGGCGGCGGGCGGTGGCTACAGCGTGGATCACAGCGCCGGCAGTTATCTGTTCGATCGGGAGGGCAAGTTGCGGGTGTATTTGCCCTACGCCACGCCGGCCAGCGATATCGCCCATGATGTAAAGGCCTTATTGGGTTAAACTCCGTAGTGACCGTTGTATCCTTTACTACCGCATTCCGGACGTCGTAACCGTGACCGATGACCTCACGCCCGGTGCCGCCAGTGGCAGCACCCAGCCCAGCATAGACCTGAGCAAATACACGCTGACCAGTGCGGCTGAAGTGGTGCATCACCTGCGCGGCATCGTGCAGCAGGGGCAGATGGTGACGGTATTTTCCAACAAGGGAAAATCCTTCATCCTGACCCGCATCCTGGCGCTGGACAACGTCGCCCGCACCATGGTGCTGGACTGGGGTGCCAACGAGCACGCCAACAAGCTGTTCCTGGAGAGCGAGCGCAATATCTACGTCTGTTCGCCGGCCGGGGTCAAGACCCAGTTCACCACCGGCCAGCCGCGCCGTATCAGTTTCCAGGGCGGAGACGCCTTCGAGGTGGAGCTGCCGGAGCAGGTGATCAAGCTGCAACGCCGCGAGTTCTTCCGCATTCCCACCCCGATCGTCAATCCGGTGCTGTGCCAGTTCCTGGACCATCCTGCCGGCGAGCTGTCGCTGCCGCTGGCCGACATCAGCCTCGGCGGAGCCGCGCTGGTGTTGTCCACCGCACAGGCGGCCAAGTTCCATGTCGGCGACCTCTACCAGGTGTCGATCGAGCTGAAACCGTTCGGCGTGTTGCAGGTGCAGCTGGAAATCCGCCACCTGATTCCGGTTCAGCATAAAAACGGTCAGGAAAGCATTCGTGCCGGATGCTGCTTCGCCAATATGAACACCCCGCGCGAAACCATGGTGCAACGTTACGTGGCCAACCTTGAGCGAGAGCGCCGGGCTCTGGTACGCTGATCCCCATTATTGCAACGCATCAATATCATGACCCTGACCATTGCCCTCTCGAAGGGCCGCATTTTTGAAGAAACCCTGCCGTTGCTGGCCGCTGCCGGCATCGAACCTGCCGAAGCCCCGGAATCCTCGCGCAAGCTGATCATCGGCACCAACCGTCCCGACGTGCAGCTGGTGATCGTGCGCGCGTCCGACGTGCCGACCTACGTGCAGTATGGCGCCGCCGATCTGGGCATCGCCGGCCGTGATGTGCTGATCGAGCACGGTGGTGCCGGGCTGTACCAGCCGCTGGACCTCAACATCGCCAAGTGCAAGATGATGGTGGCGGTGGAAAACGGCTTCGACTACGACGCCGCGGTCAAGCACGGCGCGCGCCTGAAGATTGCCACCAAGTACCCGCAGATCGCGCGCGAGCATTTCGCCGCCAAGGGCGTGCACGTCGACATCATCAAGCTGTACGGCTCGATGGAGCTGGCGCCGCTGGTCGGCCTCGCCGACGCCATCGTCGATCTGGTGTCCACCGGCAGCACGCTGAAAGCCAACAACCTGCTGGCGGTGGAACACATCATCGACATCAGCTCGCGACTGGTGGTGAACCAGGCCGCGCTCAAACTCAAGTACGACACCATCCAGCCGGTGCTGGACGCCTTTGCCGGCGCGGTGTCGCAGTAAGCCTATGCCCGTTGCGGCCAACTCTGAGGTTGGCCGCAAGCCTATGGAGCCGTAACCATGCAACGCCTGTCTTCCTCCCAAGCCGATTTCGACGCCCGCCTCAAGGCGCTGCTGGCCTTTGAAACCGCCCAGGATCCGGCGGTCGACGCCGCCGTGGCCGCCATCTGTGACGACGTCAAGGCACGCGGCGACGCGGCGGTAGTGGAATACACCAACCGTTTCGACCGCATGAACGTGGCCGACATGGCGGCGCTGACGCTGAGCCGCGAGCAGCTGCAGGCTGCGCACGACCGCCTGCCGGCGCACGTGCGCGAGGCGCTGGAAGCCGCCGCCGAGCGCGTGCGCCGTTACCACGAAAAGCAGCTGGCACACTCGTGGAGCTACGAGGACGAAGACGGCACCCTGCTCGGCCAGCAGGTGACGCCGCTGGACCGCGTCGGCATCTACGTGCCCGGCGGCAAGGCCGCCTATCCCAGCTCGGTGCTGATGAACGCGCTGCCGGCCAAGGTCGCCGGCGTCGGCGAGATCATCATGGTGGTGCCGACGCCGAACGGCGAACAGAACGACCTGGTGCTGGCCGCCGCCTACATCGCCGGTGTCGACAAGGTATTCACCTGTGGCGGCGCACAAGCCGTCGCCGCACTGGCCTACGGCACCGAAAGCGTGCCGCAGGTGGACAAGATCACCGGCCCCGGCAATGCCTACGTCGCCGCCGCCAAGCGCCGCGTGTTCGGCGTGGTCGGCATCGACATGGTGGCCGGCCCGTCCGAGATCCTGGTGATCTGCGACGGCGACACCGACCCGGACTGGATCGCGATGGACCTGTTCAGCCAGGCCGAGCACGACGAGATCGCGCAGGCCATCCTGCTGTCCCCGTCGGCCGACTTCATCGCCCGCGTCGAGGCCAGCATAGCGAAGCTGCTGCCGGCGATGCCGCGCCGCGCCATCATCGAGGCCAGCCTCGGCAACCGCGGTGCACTGATCCAGGTGCGTGATCTGGAAGAAGCCTGCGCCATCTCCAACTACATCGCGCCAGAGCATCTGGAGCTGTCGGTGGCGGAGCCGGAGACGTACTTGGACAAGCTGCGCCACGCCGGTGCCATCTTCATGGGCCGCTTCACCTCGGAAAGTCTGGGCGACTACTGCGCCGGGCCCAACCACGTGCTGCCGACCAGCCGCACCGCACGTTTTGCCAGCCCGCTGGGGGTGTACGACTTCCAGAAGCGCAGCAGCCTGATCCGCGTGTCGCACGCCGGCGCGCAGAAGCTGGGCAAGATCGCCAGCATCCTGGCGCACGGCGAGGGACTGACCGCCCACGCCCGTGCCGCGGAGCTGCGACTGGACCCGGCCGGCGACTGAGCGCGCGGCGACCCCAACCCCGTCTTGTCATGGCCAGCACTGCTGGCCATTTTCATGTCATGGTGTGGCCCTGCCACGCGGTTGCGCTGCCGCAGAAAAGCCGCCGCGGAGCTAGGCGCCCCCTGCCAAAACAGGTAGGATGAAAGTCTTGTGAATTGATTGTGTCGGGCTTTGCCGGCAGTTCCATCCGGCGCCGCCGGTAACGAAATGTCGAATAAAATGTCTATACAGAAGCTGTTCCGCCCCGACGTGCTGGCCATGCAGGCCTACCACGTTGCCGATGCCGCCGGCTTTATCAAGCTGGACGCCATGGAAAACCCGTACCGCCTGCCAGAGCCGCTGCGCAGCGAACTGGGACAGACCTTGGCCGATGTCGCCCTCAACCGTTACCCCGATCCGCACGGCGATGGCCTGAAGGAGCAGCTCAAGGTTGCCTTTGCCATCCCCGCCGCCGCCGATGTCATCCTCGGCAACGGCTCCGACGAAATCATCACCCTGATCACCCAGGCACTGGCCGCCCCCGATATCGTGGTGATGGCGCTGGAGCCGTCGTTCGTGATGTACAAGCTCAACGCGCAGTTCTCGCGCGTGCGCTACGTCGGGGTGCCGCTGGCCGCCGATTTCAGCCTCGACCTGCCGGCCACGCTGGCCGCCATCGCCAGCCAGCAGCCGGCGGTGGTGTTCGTGTCCTACCCCAACAACCCGACCGGGCCGCGCTTTGCCCGTGCCGAGGTGCAGGCGATTCTCGATGCCGCCCCAGGGCTGGTGGTGGTCGACGAGGCCTACCAGGCGTTTGCCGACGACAGCTTCATGGATCTGGCCGGCAGCCACGAGCGCCTGATCGTGATGCGCACGCTGTCCAAGCTCGGCCTCGCCGGCTTGCGTCTGGGCTATGCCGCTGGTCACCCTGAGGTGATGGCGCAGCTGGACAAGGTGCGCCCGCCGTACAATATCAACGTGCTGACCCAGGCCGCCGCCAAGTTCGCGCTGCGCCATATCGCGGTATTCGACGCGCAGGCGGCGGAATTGCGCCGCGAACGCGAAAGGTTGGCCGCCGCCCTGAGTGCGCTGCCGCAGCTGAAGGTGTTCCCGTCGGAGGCCAACTTCCTCACCGTGCGCGTGCCGGATGCGCTGGCGCTGTTTGCCGCGCTGAAAGAGGCGCGCATCCTGGTGAAAAACCTGCACGGCTACCATCCGCTGCTGGCCAACTGCCTGCGCCTGACCGTCGGCAGCCCGGACGAAAACACCGCGGTTCTGGCCGCGATCACCACCTACTTTGCCTGAGCCACCATGCGCACCGCTACCGTTACCCGCAATACCCTGGAAACCCAGATCACCGCCACCGTCAATCTCGACGGCAGCGGCGTCGGCCGCTTTGATACCGGCGTGCCGTTTCTCGATCACATGATGGACCAGATCGCCCGCCACGGCCTGATCGACCTCGACATCAGCGCGCGCGGCGATCTGCACATCGACGCCCACCACACCGTCGAAGACATCGGCATCACCCTGGGCCAGGCCTTTGCCAAGGCCATCGGCGACAAGAAGGGCATCCGCCGCTACGGCCACGCCTACGTGCCGCTGGACGAGGCACTGAGCCGCGTGGTGATCGACCTGTCCGGCCGCCCGGGCCTGCAGTACCACATTCCGTTTACCCGCGCCGCCATCGGCGGTTTCGATGTCGATCTGTTCAGTGAATTCTTCCACGGCTTCGTCAACCACAGCATGGTGACGCTGCATATCGACAACCTGCGCGGCGTGAACAGCCATCACCAGGCCGAAACCGTGTTCAAGGCCTTTGGCCGCGCGCTGCGCATGGCGGTGGAATTCGACGAACGTATGGCCGGCATCACGCCATCGACCAAGGGGACCCTGACCGCATGAAGGTAGCCGTCATCGATTACGGCATGGGCAATCTGCACTCGGTGCTGAAGTCCGTGCAGAGCGTCAACGACATCGGCGCCGACATCTTCCTGACCTCCGATCCGGAGCGGGTAGTGACGGCGGACAAGGTGGTGTTTCCCGGCCAGGGCGCGATGCCGGACTGCATGCGCGAACTGAACGCGCACGGCCTGGCCGAGGCGGTGCGCGAAACCACGCAGACCAAGCCGTTCTTCGGCATCTGCGTCGGCGCCCAGCTGCTGTTCGAGCGCAGCGAGGAGGGCAACACTCCCGGCCTCGGCATCTTCAAGGGCGAGGTCAAACGCTTTGCGGCCAACCTGCGCGATGCGCACGGCGAGCGCCTGAAAGTGCCGCACATGGGCTGGAACCGCGTGTTCCAGACCGTGGCACACCCGCTGTTTGCCGGCATCGAAGACGGCGAGCGTTTCTATTTTGTGCACAGTTACCACTTCGCACCGCAGGACCCGCAGCTGACGCTGGCACAAAGCGAGTACCCCGACCGGTTTTCCTGTATCGTCGGACGTGGCAATATCTTTGCCACCCAATTTCACACCGAAAAGAGCCATCGCGCCGGACTTCAGATGATGAAGAACTTCCTGGCCTGGGATGGCACTGTTTAACTTACCGAAGATTCTGTTCGCACCATGCTGCTGATACCTGCTATCGACCTCAAGGATGGTCAATGCGTACGCCTGAAACAGGGCGTGATGGACGACGCCACCGTTTTTTCCGACGACCCGGTCAAGGTCGCGCTGCACTGGCGTGACCAGGGCGCCCGCCGCCTGCACCTGGTGGATCTGAACGGCGCCTTTGCCGGCAAGCCGAAGAACCTGTCGGTGATCCGCGACATTCTCGGCGCGGTCGGCGACGACATGCCGGTACAGCTCGGCGGCGGCATTCGCGACCTGGATACCATCGAGAAGTACTTCGACCTGGGCCTGAAATACGTGATTATCGGCACCGCCGCGGTGAAGAATCCGGGCTTTCTGCACGACGCCTGTGACGCCTTCCCCGGCCAGGTGATCGTCGGTCTCGACGCCAAGGACGGCATGGTCGCCATCGACGGCTGGGCCAAGGTCACCACCCACAACGTGATCGATCTCGCCAAACGCTTCGAAGACTACGGCGTGAACTCGGTGATCTACACCGATATCGGCCGCGACGGCATGATGAACGGCGTCAATATCGACGCCACCGTCAAGCTGGCGCAGGCACTGACTGTTCCGGTGATCGCCTCCGGCGGCCTGACCAATCTCGACGACGTGCGCAATCTGTGCGCGGTAGAGAGCGAAGGCATCGAAGGCGCCATTACCGGCCGCGCCATCTACGAAGGCAGCATCGATTTTGCCGCCGCGCAGGATCTGGCCGACGAACTGTCCGAAGTCTGAGGCAGTTTGCAATCACCTCCAAGGTTGGCCGCAAGCGCTTGCGGCCAACCTTCAGTACAGAACACCATGTCTCTAGCCAAACGCATTATCCCCTGCCTGGACGTGACTGCCGGTCGCGTGGTCAAGGGCATCAATTTTGTCGGCCTGCGTGACGCCGGCGACCCGGTCGAAATCGCCAAGCGCTATAACGAGCAGGGCGCCGACGAGCTGACCTTCCTCGACATTACCGCCAGTTCCGACGACCGCGACCTGATCCTGCACGTGATCGAGTCGGTGGCGGAACAGGTGTTCATCCCGCTGACGGTGGGTGGCGGCGTGCGCCAGGTGGCCGATATCCGCCGCCTGCTCAATGCCGGCGCCGACAAGGTCAGCATCAACACCGCGGCGATCACCAATCCCGACCTGGTGCGCGAGGCCGCCGACAAGTTCGGCAGCCAGTGCATCGTGGTGGCGGTCGACGCCAAGGCGGTGTCGCCGGCCAACGACCGCTGGGAGATCTTCACCCACGGCGGGCGCAAGGCCACCGGGCTGGACGCGGTGGAGTGGGCGGTCAAGATGGCGGAATACGGCGCCGGCGAGATCCTGCTGACCAGCATGGACCGCGACGGCACCAAGATCGGCTTCAACCTGCCGCTGACGCGGGCGGTGTCGGACGCGGTACCGGTGCCGGTGATCGCCTCCGGCGGCGTCGGCAACCTGCAGCATCTGGTGGAAGGCGTGACGCTGGGCAAGGCCGACGCGGTGCTGGCCGCCAGCATCTTCCATTTCGGCGAGTACACCGTGCGCCAGGCGAAAGAAGCGATGCGCGCCGCCGGCATCGAAGTACGTTTGTAAAGGTTGGCCGCAATGACTGCTCCGAACTGGCTGGATGAAGTGAAGTGGGACGACAAGGGGCTGGTGGTCGCCATCGCCCAGGATGCCAACACGGGCCGCGTGCTGATGGTCGCCTACATGAACCGCGAGTCGCTGCAGCTGACCGCAGAGACCGGCATCGCCCACTACTGGACGCGCTCGCGCCAGAAACTGTGGAAAAAGGGCGAGGAATCCGGCCACCTGCAAACGGTGAAGGAACTGCGCCTCGACTGCGATGGCGACGTGATCACCATGCAGATCGAACAGGCCGGCGGCATCGCCTGCCACACCGGTCGCGAAAGCTGCTTCTACCGCGTGCTGCGCGACGGCGAGTGGCAGGTCACCGACGCGGTGCTCAAGGATCCGCACGCCATCTACGGCGCGCATCAGCACTGAGCCGCAGGGCAAGGGTTGCCCCTGCTACGCCTTGTTATCGAATTGTCACAGAATCGACATATACTGGCCGCGCTGACGGTTTGAAAGGATGCACATGATTGCCGCTGACGTATTACAGCACATTGGTGACACGCTGGAAGCCCGCAAGGAATCCAGCCCCAGCTCGTCCTACGTGGCTTCGCTGTTCCACAAGGGCGAGGATGCGATCCTGAAGAAAGTGGCGGAAGAGGCGGCCGAGGTGCTGATGGCGTCCAAGGACAAGGACCGCCTGCATCTGGTGCGCGAAGTGGCCGACCTGTGGTTCCACACCATGGTGCTGCTGGCGCATCACGGCCTGCGCCCGGAAGACGTGCTGGTGGAGCTGAAGCGCCGCGAGGGCATCTCCGGCCTCGACGAAAAAGCCGCGCGCAACCCGCAGTCCTGAGGCGGAGAGAGTAGACATGAGCGATTGTATTTTCTGTAAGATTGCGGCCGGCGACATCCCGGCCAACAAGGTATACGAAGACGACGACGTGGTGGCCTTCCACGACATCAAGCCGGCCGGTGATGTGCACTTCCTGCTGGTGCCGAAACGGCACGTCGAGTCGCTGGCGCACTGCAGCGCTGATGACGCGGCGATGCTGGCCAAGCTGATGCTGCTGGTGCCGAAGCTGGCCGCCGAACAGGGTCTGGCCGGCGGCTTCAAGACCGCGATCAACACCGGTCGCGGCGGCGGTCAGGAAGTGTTCCACCTGCACGTACACGTCTACGGCAACAAATAACCATGCGACGCAGCGCGTCCGTTCAACATTGAGGTAGTGGTCATGGGTTCTTTTAGCATCTGGCACTGGCTGATCGTTTTGTTGGTGGTGGTACTGGTATTCGGTACCAAGAAATTGCGCAATATCGGCCAGGACCTGGGCGGCGCCGTCAAGGGCTTCAAGGAAGGCATGAAGGGCGAGGAAGGCGACAAGCCGGAACAGGGCGGTCGCGTGATTGATGTCGATCCCGACAACAAGAAGTAAGCAGCGTGTTTGATATCAGCTTCGGCGAACTCCTGATTGTCGGCGTGGTGGCCCTGATCGTGCTGGGGCCGGAACGGCTGCCGACCGTCGCCCGTACCATCGGTGCGCTGGTCGGCCGCGCGCAGCGCTTTGTCGCCAGCGTCAAGTCCGACATCCATCAGCACAGCCAGATGGCCGGTTTCGACGACCTGAAGCAGGACGTGCAGCAGGCAGCCGACGCCTTCCGCAGCCAGATCGAGAGCGAAGTCGCCGGCGTGCGCGAGCTGTCGCAGCAGATCGGACAGACGGCACAGGCAGTAGAGCAGGAGGCCGGCCAGCTGCTGGACGAGGCGGCACGGCAGATCGCCCCGCCCGAGCCAGCGGACGACAGCAGCAGCGCGACCGCCTCGCCGGCCGCGGTACCGGACGATAATCAGCTGGATCTTTTCGAGGCGGTGCCGTCTGCGGCACCGCCGGACAACCCTGTGGTCAAAGTGCGCGAATGAGCGATCAACAACCTTTGCTCGCGCACCTGATCGAGCTGCGCAGCCGTGTGGTGCGCATTACGCTAGGCATCGTGGTGTGCTTCCTGGCGCTGTTCCACTGGTCCGGCGACATCTACCACCTGCTGGCCAAACCGATGCTGGACGTGCTGCCGGCCGGCACCAACATGATTGCCACCGACGTGACCGCGCCGTTCTTCGTGCCGGTCAAGGTCACCATGCTGGTCGCCTTCCTGCTGTCGCTGCCCAATACCATGTACCAGATCTGGGCCTTTGTCGCGCCCGGGCTGTACAACCACGAGAAGCGGCTGGTGCTGCCGCTGGTGATCTCCAGCGTGCTGCTGTTCTTTGTCGGCATGGCCTTTGCCTACTTTGCGGTGTTCCCGGTGGTGTTCGGCTTTATGAGCGCGGTGACGCCGGAAGGGGTGTCGATGATGACCGATATCGACAAATACCTGTCCTTCGTGCTCGGCATGTTTGTCGCCTTCGGCGTCACCTTCGAGGTGCCGATCGTGGTGATCGTGCTGCATCGCATGGGCGTGGTCAGCTTGGCGCAGCTGCGCGAAGGCCGCCCCTACGTCATTGTCGGCGCCTTCGTCATCGCCGCGGTGGTGACGCCGCCGGACGTGCTGTCGCAGATCATGATGGCGGTGCCGCTGTGGCTGCTGTACGAAGCCGGCATCCTGATGGCGGTACTGATCGGTCGCCAGACGGAGGTGAGCCATGACTAATGCCCGCCTGTTCCACTGGGGCGCGGTTTGCAGCCTGATCGCGCTGATCATGCTCAGCCTGGCGTGGGAGCTGGTGCTGGCACCGTTGCGCCCGGGCGGCTCCTTCCTGGTGCTGAAGGCGGTGCTGCTGCTGTTGCCGCTGATGGGGGTGCTGCGCCAGCGGGTCTACACCTACCAGTGGTCCAGCATGTTCATCCTTGCCTTCTTTGCCGAAGGCGTGATGCGCGCCTGGTCGGACAGCGGGCTGTCGCAAACCCTGGCGCTGGTCGAGGTACTGCTGACGGTGTGCTATTTCGCCAGTGTCGTGCTTTTTGTCAGGGCGATCCGTTTACAGCAGCCCTGATCCGGGTTTTGTGCAGCAAAAAGCCAGCTTCCTGTAAGCTGGCTTTTGTTATTGGCGCCGCGTATGGCACTCAATTGAAATCATTTGTTTATAATCAATCAAAAGATATTTGCAAGTTGGCCATGCCGTGCTAATAATGATGCCGGTTGCCAATGCCGGCCGCAGCTTTCGTTGCCCACGAAGACCCAAAGGCGATGCCTTGACAAAGACCGCATATGAATAATCAGGAACACAAAGGCGCACAGGCGGATATTTCGCAACGTGCCACCCATCTGGATCCCTTGCTGGACTGCCTGTTCGAACTGACACGGCAGCACGGCATCACCACCACCCGTGACTCGCTGATTGCCGGCATTCCGCTGGAAGAACAACGGCTGACCCCGGCGATGTTCTCGCGCGCGGCGCGCCGCGCCGGTCTGGTGTCGCGGGTGCTGCGCAAGCCGCTGCACGAGCTGCCGGCGGCGCTGTTGCCGGCGGTGCTGCTGCTCAACGGCAATGACGCCTGCCTGCTGCGCGAGATCGACGCCGACGGCAACTACTACATCAGCCCGGCCGAGCTGCCGGAAGCGGTGCAGGTGCTGAGCGGCAGCGAGCTGGCCGCGCGCTACAGCGGGCTGGCCATCGTGGTCAAACCACGCTTCCGCTTCGACAAGCGGGTGCCGGAGCTGAACAAGGCGCGCACCCAGCACTGGTTCTGGCACGCCATCCTGCAGGGGCGTCCGCTGTACCGCGACGCGCTGATCGCCGCCTTCTTCGTCAACGTGTTCGCACTGGTGTTTCCGCTGTTCTCGATGAACGTGTACGACCGCGTGGTGCCCAACATGGCGTTCGACACGCTGTGGGTGCTGGGGCTGGGGGTACTGCTGATCCTGGTGTTCGACTTCATCCTCAAGCTGACCCGCGGCTATCTGATCGACCTGGCCAGCAAGCGGGTGGACGTGATGCTGTCGGCGCTGATCATGGAGCGCGTGCTCGGCATCCGCATGGAGGCGCGACCGGCCTCGGTCGGTGCCTTTGCGGCCAACCTTCGTGCCTTCGAGACGGTGCGCGACTTCATTGCCTCCGCCACGGTGACCACGCTGGTGGACGTACCGTTCGCGCTGCTGTTCGTGTTCGTGATCTTCTGGATCTCGCCGTGGATGGTGTTGCCGCCGCTGGTGGCGATCCTGCTGATGCTGCTGCTGGCATTCACGGTGCAGGGCCAGATGCAGGAGCTGACCGAGACCACCTTCCGCGCCTCGTCGCAGCGCAATGCCCACCTGGTGGAAAGCCTGGTCGGCCTGGAAACCATCAAGACCCTCGGCGCCGAAGGCGTGCTGCAGGGGCGCTGGGAGAAGGCGACGCTGTTCCTGGCGCAGGTCGGCAGCCGCCTCAAGTTCCTGTCGGCGGTGACCATGAACTTCGCCGGCTTCATCCAGCAGCTGATGTCGGTGTCGATCATCATCATCGGCGTCTACCTGATCAAGGAGGGGCTGTCATCGGTTGGCGGCCTGATCGCCTGCACCATGCTGGCCGGCCGCGCCATTGCGCCGATGGGCGCGGTGGCCGGACTGATGACGCAGTTCAACAACGCCAAGTCGTCGCTGGACTCGCTGGAAGGGCTGATGAAAATGCCGGTGGAGCGCGAAGAAGAAGCCACTTTCTTCCATCGCACCCACTTCAACGGCGACATCGAGTTCTCCAACGTGTCGTTCACCTATCCCAACAGCCCGCTGGGCGCGCTGCACAATGTGTCGTTCCGCATCCGTGCCGGCGAGAAGGTGGCCATCCTCGGCCGTGTCGGCTCCGGCAAGTCCACCATCCAGAAGCTGATCATGGGCCTGTACCAGCCGCAGCAGGGCTCGACCCGCATTGACGGGGTCGACCTGCGCCAGATCGATCCGGCCGAGTTGCGCCGCAACGTCGGCTACGTGTCGCAGGAGCCGGTACTGTTCTACGGCACGCTGCGCCAGAACATCAGCATGGGCCAGCCGCACGTGCACGACGCCAGTATCGCCGCCGCGGCGGATCTGGCCGGGCTGAGCGAGTTCGTCAACAGCCATCCGGAAGGTTTCGACATGGTGATCGGCGAGCGCGGCGAATCGCTGTCCGGCGGCCAGCGCAAGGCGATCACCATCGCCCGCGCGCTGCTGAACGCCCCGCCGATCATGCTGCTGGACGAACCGACCAGCAATATGGACCACAGTACCGAGGCGGCGATGAAGCGCACCTTCGAGAAGATCATGCCGGGCAAGACCATGGTGCTGGTGACGCACCACACCGCGCTGCTGGATCTGGCGGATCGCATCATCGTGATCGACCAGGGCCGCATCCTGGCGGATGGTCCGAAAGCAGAGGTGGTCCAGGCCCTGCAACAAGGCAAGATCGGAAGGGCACAAGTATGAAAAAACTGCTTAACAAACTGTGGCAAACCTCGCAGGCCAAGCGCAGCCCGCTGGTGCGCCGCGTGCTGGACTGGACCACGGCGGAAGACCTGCAGGACCGCCAGGATTTTGCCGCCGACGCCGAGTGGGCGATTCTGGAGCAGAATCCGCAGCGGCCGCGCATGTTCATCTGGGTGATCGGCCTGTTCCTGGTGTCGGCGCTGCTGTGGTCGGCGTTCGCCACGCTCGACGAGGTGGCGCGCGGCGAGGGCAAGGTGGTGCCGACCAGCCAGATCCAGCATCTGCAGAGCCTGGATGGCGGCGTGGTGTCGAAGATCCTGGTGAAAGAGGGCGATATCGTCGAACGCGGCCAACTGTTGCTGCAGGTCGACAATACCCGTTTCGTGTCCTCGCTCAACGAAAACCAGTCGCAGGTGCTGTCGCTGCAGGCCAAGGCCTCGCGGCTGCGGGCGCTGGCCGAAGGCAAGCCATTCTCGCTGCCGCCTGAAGTGACCAGCCAGGCGCCGGAAATCGCGCGTCAGGAAATGGATCTCTACCAATCCAAACGCATGGAGCTGGATGCCAACGTCTCCATCGCCCGCCAGCAGCTGGCGCAGCGGACCGAAGAGCTGAACGAGGCGCGCGCGCGGCGCGAACAGGCCAACCAGGGGCTGGAACTGACCATGCGCGAGCTGACGGTGACGCGACCGCTGCTGAAATCCGGCGCGGTGTCCGAGGTCGACGTGTTGCGGCTGGAGCGTGATGTGTCGCGCTATCGCGGCGAACGCGACATGTCCAATGCGCAGGTGCCGAAGATCCAGTCCGCGATCAGCGAGGCCAACCGCAAGATCCAGGAGGTGGAACTGGCGTTCCGCAACCAGGCCAGTACCGAACTGTCGGAAACACTGGCCAAGCTGAGCACGCTCGGCGCCGGCAGTGCCGCGCTGCAGGACAAGGTCGACCTCACCGAGATCCGCTCGCCGGTGCGCGGCGAGGTCAAGCGCCTGCTGGTCAACACCGTCGGTGGCGTGGTGCAGCCGGGCCGCGACATCCTCGAGATCGTGCCGCTGGACGATTCGCTGCTGATCGAGGCCAAGGTCTCGCCGCGCGATATCGCCTTCCTGCATCCGGGGCAGCCGGTGTTTGTCCGCTTTACCGCCTATGACTCAACTATCTACGGCGGTCTCAAGGGCAAGCTGCATCAGATCGGTGCCGACTCCATCACCGACGACAAGGGCAACACCTACTACGTGGTCAAGGTCAAGACCGATGCCGCGCACCTGAGCGAGAAAAAACTGCCGATCATCCCCGGCATGGTGGCGGAAGTCGACATCATCACCGGGCACAAGAGCGTGCTGAACTACCTTCTGAAACCGGTATTACGTGCCAAAGCACAAGCCCTGAGCGAACGCTGACATGCCGACACTACTCATCACCAGCAGTCCCTCGTTGCAGCAACACTTGCAGGCCGCCCTGGACCGCGAGCTGGAAGTGTACGACTCCTTGTCGGCGCTTGCCGAGCAGCCGCAGCGCTGCGCCCAGGGGGTGGTGTGGGTGGATGCCGACAATCAGGATGAAGCGCTGCTGGCGCGGCTGTGCCGCGGCGATTTCGGCCGTGCCCGCGTGATCGTGCTGAGCAGCACGCCATCCGACCGCCAGGCGGTACAGTGGCTGGGCGCGGGGGCGGCGGGTTTCCTCAACGCCTTCTCGCAGCCGGAAACGCTGCAGCAGGTCAGCGCGGTGGTGGCGGCGGACGGCATCTGGGTCGGTGTCGGCCTGATGCAGCAATTGTGCGCCCGTTTCGGACAGGTCGCCCGCACCGACAGCCCGCTGCTGGAACAGCTGACCGAGCGCGAACGCGAAGTGGTCGGCCATCTGCGCGAGGGCAAGAGCAACAAGCAGATCGCCCGCGACATGGACATCTCCGAACGCACGGTCAAGGCCCACCTCACCGCCATTTTCGGCAAGCTGGGAGTGCCGGACCGGGTGCAGCTGCTGCTGAAACTGTCCAGCTGACGCGTACTGCCCTTTAGTACAACTCCCTTCAGTACCATAGCCGGCCCCCACGCTCACCTCTACAACTAGAGAATCAACAACGAGCTTGGGGGTTTTATCATGGCTACCGCTACCAACATTGCCCAGGGCAAGGTCGTCGCCATCATCGGCAAGATCATCGCCATCGCGCCGGACGGCAGCGAGCGCATCCTGAAACTGGGCGACATCGTGGCCACCGGCGACCGCCTGATCATCCCCGCCGACGGCGTGATCGAGCTGCAGTCGGCCAGCGGCAATATCGTGCGTATCGCCGAAGCCCGCGACCTCACCATCACCGATGATGTGTTCAACACCGCCTCCGGCGATGCCAGCGATGCGGCCATCGCCACGCTCAGTCCGGAGGCCGAGCAGGCCCTGGCGGCACTGGAACGCGGCCAGGATCCGTTGCAAGAGCTGGAAGCCACCGCAGCCGGCCTGGCGGCAGGTGGCGGCGAGGATGGCGGCAACTCCTTCACCCGCATCGGCCGCGTGGCCGAGGGCATCAGCCCGCTGTCGCTGGACAACGGGCTCGACAGCGGCAACCCGCCACTGCAACAGGCCTCGCTTGGTGACGCGGTGCTCATCCCGGCAACCCCGAGCATTCAGGTGGGCCAGCCCGGCATTGCGACCGGTGATGTCACCGTTGAAGAGGGTCTGGATGCCGTGTTCGGTGTCAGCATCACCGGAGCCGCCGCCGGCAGCAGCCTGGTGCTGGTTTTCGGTAATGGCTCGGCCGTCTCGCCGGCCGACTACGCCGCCACCGCTTTCCAGTACAGTACCGACGGCGGGGTCAGCTGGAATGACTACACCGGCGCCATCGCGATCAGCGCGGGGGCCAGCCAGTTGCTGGTGCGCACCAGCACCGTGGACGACAGCGTGGATGAGGCCAACGAGAACTTCACCCTGAGTGCCACCTTGAGCAGTGGCGGTGCCAGTTACAGCGACAGCGCCGCCGCGACCATCGTCGACGACGACGTGCCGACCATTCGTTTTGGCAATCCGGAGGCGGAAAGCGGCGACATCACCGTTCCGGAAGGCGATCCGGCCACCTTCGAACTGCACGTCACCGGCGCTGCCGCCGGCAGCACGCTGCAGCTGACCCTGGCCGACGGCACGGCGCTGAGCCCGGCGGACTACGCTTCCGGCAGCTTCCAGTACAGCAGCGATGGCGGCGGCAGCTGGACGACCTACAGCGGTGCCATCGCGCTGGCCGCAGGCGACAGCGACCTGCTGATCCGCACCACCACGGTCGGCGACAGCGTCGACGAGGCGAACGAAACCTTCACCCTCGGCGCCACGCTGAGCAGTAACGGCAGCAGCTACAACGACAGCGCCACCGCCACCATCATCGACGATGACATCCCGACCATCTTCTTCGGCGAGAGCGACACCGCCAGTGGCGACATCACCGTGCCGGAAGGCGAGCCTGCCACCTTCGCGCTGCATGTCACCGGCGCCGCCGCCGGCAGCACGCTGGTGCTGACCCTGGCCGACGGCACCGCGCTGAGTCCATCGGACTACGCTTCCGGCAGCTTCCAGTACAGCAGCGATGGCGGCAGTAGCTGGACGACCTACAGTGGCGCCATTACGTTGGCCGCAGGCGACAGCGACCTGCTGATCCGCACCACCACGGTCGGCGACAGCGTCGACGAAGCAAACGAAACCTTCACGCTCGGTGCCACGCTGAGCAGCAACGGCAGCAGCTACGGCGACAGCGCCACCGCGACCATCATCGACGACGACATCCCCTCCATCTTCTTCGGCGAGAGCGACACCGCCAGCGGCGACATCACCGTGCCGGAAGGCGATCCGGCCACCTTCGAACTGCACGTCACCGGCGCCGCCGCCGGCAGCACGCTGGTGCTGACCCTGGCAGACGGCACGGCGCTGAGCCCGGACGACTACGCTTCCGGCAGCTTCCAGTACAGCAGTGATGGCGGCAGTAGCTGGACGACCTACAGCGGTGCCATCACCTTGGCCGCAGGCGATAGCGACCTGCTGATCCGTACCACTACGGTCGGCGACAGCGTCGACGAAGCAAACG
>NZ_LFDT01000033.1:0-35472 GCF_001037925.1 Vogesella sp. EB
GCCGCGTCGGCGAACAGTTCATCCCAGCGCGCCTGCAACGGCGTGTTTTTCAGCTTGCCGCTGCCAAGCGCCCACAGCAGCAGCACCGCAAACAACAGGGGTAAGGTCAGCAACCACAACATGGAGAGATCCGCTTCTGTAACTGGTTTAGGCGCGCCGGCGGCGCGCAGGGGCAGAATTGTACACCTTGCGGCAGCGCTGCCGCGTCTGCCGGCTCAGCGCCTGCTCATGATTTGCCGCAGCAGATCGGAACAACGCGAGACGGCGTTGCAAACGGCCTCGGCAGGCGGGTTGATCCCGGCTTAAACGCCGCGTCCCCAGCTCTTGTCGCCGGGTCTCGCGTGAGCGATCGTGAACACGCGCTCAGTGCGCCGGGCCGGGCGACTGCTTGCGCTGCTGGCGCAGGGTGTGTGCGCCGGTGAGCAGCACCGCCAGCCAGATCGGGCCGTAGGTCAGCAGCCGGTCGGCGGACAGCGGCTCGCCGAGGAAGGTGATCGCCAGCAGGAACAACAGCGCCGGCTCGACATAGCCCAGCAGCCCCCACAGCCCCATCGGCAGCAGGTGGCTGGCGGTGATGTTGAGCAGCAGCGCCACCGAGCTGATCAGGCCGAGGCCGGCCAGCAGCGGCCAGAACAGCGGCTGCGCCAGCACGCCCCAGCCGGCCTCGCCCTGCAGGTAGAGCAGTCCCAGCGCCACCGGGAAGATCAGCATCATCTCCAGCGCGAAGCCGGACACCGGCTCCATCTTGCTGATGCGGCGCAGCACGAAATACGGCGGGTAGCCGAGCACCACCAGCAGCGTCGGCCAGGCGATGGCGCGCGTCAGCCACAGTTCGTGCAGCACGCCCAGCAGCGCCAGCGCCACCGCGATGCACTGCAGCCGGTACATGCGCTCGCCGTACAGCACGCGGCCAACCAGCACCATCACCAGCGGCGTCAGGAAGTAACCCATCGACACCGCCACCGTCTGGCCGTTCAGCGGCGCCCACAGGAATACCCACAGCTGCACCGCGTTCAGTGCCGCCATCAGCGGCACCAGCGCCCACAGCGCCGGCTCGCGCACGAAGCGGCGCAGCAGCTCGGCCAGCGCCTGGCGCTTGCGGGTCAGGTGCACGATCAGCAGCACGCCGGGCAGCGTCCAGATCATGCGCCAGGCGAAGATGGCCAGCCCGTCCAGCGGCCGCAGCAGGGTGGTATAGCCGGACAGCACCGCGAACAGCAGCGAGGCGGCGAGCGAGAACGCGATTCCGCGTCCGGACGGGGCAACAGGGTGCGACATGACAAAACCGTTCGAGGGGTGGGGGTAGCCCGCTATCCTGCCCGTGCCGCAGCGCAGCAGCAAGCGCCGGCTGCGCCCGGCACCGCCAGCGCGGCCTTCATGCGCTCAGAATACGGCTGGCCGTCGCCCTGCCCGCCGCGGTCGGCGCGACGGAATCAGCCGGCCGCCAGCGGTGCCGCCGGCTGCAGCAGCGCCCGCAAGCGTGGCAGCACGAAATCGAGGAATACCTGGTATTTGCGCGGCAGCGGCTGGCGGTAGGGAAAGATCAGGAACACCGGCCAGTGGTCGCAGTGCCACTGCGGCAGCACCCGCTGCAGGCGGCCGGCAGCGACGTCCTCGGCCACTAGGAAGTCCGGCAGCGCGGTGATGCCCAGCCCCGCGCACGCCAGCTGGTGGTTGACGAGGTAGGTCTCGCTGTACAGCAACGGCGGCGGCATCGCCACCGTCACCATCTCGCTGCCGCGGTACAGCCGCTGCTGTGCCTGCTGCTCGTCGCCCAGCAGGCGGTGGCCGGCCAGCTCGTCCGGGTGTTGCGGCCAACCTTGTGCCGCCAGATACGCCGGCGCCGCATACAGCGCCTCCTCCACCCAGCCCACCGAGCGCGCCACCAGCGACTCGTCATACACCTTGCGCGAACGCAGGCAGAAATCCAGCACGTCGGCGAGCGGGTCCTGCACCCGGTTGTTGACCTCCAGCCGCAGCTGCAGGCCGGGGTGCTGCTGCGCCAGCGCCACCAGCAGCGGCGCCAGCAAGGTCGACATCGACGAGGTGGTGCTGATGCTGATCGGCCCCTCTACCTCGCAGCTGGCCGTGTCCACCGCCGGCTGCATCTGCAGCAGGCTGTGGCGCAGCGCCTGCGCGTGCGGCAGCAGCCGCTGGCCGGCCTCGGTCAGCGCCAGCCGCCGCGTGGTGCGCAACACCAGCACCGCGCCGAGCTGCTTCTCCAGCGCCTTCAGCCGCAGGCTGACCATGCTCTTGGTGCAGCCCAGCGCCGTCGCGGCGGCGGTCAGGCTGCCGCAACGGGCAACCGCTTCAAAGGCCAGCACATCGTCTGGCGGTGGCATTGTTTTCATTTTCTCGACAAACCATCAAGTAATTGGCCATTTTTCTGGCGACCGGTGTCTTCTATGCTGCAAACACGATCAACCACTCAACAGTGAGGATGCCATGAACACGCTGCGTCGCCTACTTGCCTACTGGAGCAACTACTGGTCACTGATGCCGGAATGCAACCTGAATTGCCACCATACCCAGCTGGAAGACCTGCGTCACGAAGCCGAGCGCTATAGCCGTGGCCGCTGGTTGTAACAAGCGGCTGCGGCCGCCACGAAAAAAGCCTCCCTGACGGGAGGCTTTGTCCTTGTGGGTTACGGCGAACTCAGCCGCTGTTGCGCAGGCCGGCGGAGATGCCGTTGATGGTGAGGTGGATCGCGTACAGCGCCTCGACATCATCCGGTGCCTCGCGCAGGCGGCGCAGCAGCTCGACCTGCAGCAGGTTGAGTGCGTCGAGGTACGGCAGCCGCGTGGCCAGCGAGCGCGCCAGCGTCGGGTTGGTTTCCAGCAGTTTCTGCTGCCCGGTGATGGCGAAGAACGCCGCCAGCGTCTTGTCGTGCTCCGCCTGCAGGCGGCCGAACAGGCGGTCGGTCAGCGCGGCATCGCCGACCAGCGCCGCGTAACGGCGCGCGATCTCCAGGTCGGCCTTGGCCAGCACCTGTTCCATATTGGACAGCATCACCTGGAAGAACGGCGACGCCTGGTGCAGCGCGCGCAGCTGGGCCAGGCCGCCTTCCTCGCCGTGGGCGTCGAGGAAGGCGTGCACCGCGGAGCCGAAGCCGTACCAGCCCGGCAGCATCACCCGCGACTGCGACCACGAGAACACCCACGGGATGGCGCGCAGGTCCTTGATGCTGGTGAGGCTCTTGCGCGACGCCGGGCGGCTGCCGATGTTGAGCTTGGCGATGGCGCCGATCGGCGTCGCCTCCATGAAGTACTGCATGAAGCCGTCGGACTCCACCAGCGCGCGGTAGGTCTTGAACGCGTGGCCGGACAATTCCGCCAGCACGCTCTCGTCGGTGGCGCCGCTATCGCTGTGCGCCAGTGTCGATTCCAGCGCCGCCGCCACCAGTGCCTCCAGGTTGCGGGTGGCGTTGTCGGGATCGGCGAACTTGGAGGTGATGATCTCGCCCTGCTCGGTGATGCGGATGCGGCCAACCACGGTGCCGGCCGGCTGCGCCATGATCGCCTCGTAGGACGGGCCGCCGCCTCGACCGACCGAGCCGCCGCGGCCGTGGAACAGGCGCATCTTGATGCCGGCGGCGTCGAACACGCGCACCAGGCGCTGCTCGGCCTGGTACAGCTCCCACTGGCTGGTGACGTAGCCGCCGTCCTTGTTGCTGTCGGAGTAGCCGAGCATCACTTCCTGCACCCCGCCGCGGCTCTTCAAGAGCTGCTGGTACCACGGCAGCGCGAACAGTTGCTGCATGATGCCGGCCGCCGCGTCCAGATCGGCGATGGTTTCGAACAGCGGCACCAGGTTGAGGCTGCTGCTCGGCGCGCCGCCGTGCAGGCGCAGCAGGCCGCTTTCCTTGCACAGCAGCGCCAGCGCCAGGATGTCGGACACCGTGGCGCAGTTGGAGATGATGCACTGGCTGATGGCATCGACGCCGAACTCGGCCTGCACCTTGGCCGCTTCGCGGAAGATGGCCAGCTCCTTCTCGCTGTCGGCGCTGTAGCTGAGGAAGGGCGAGTACAACAGACGCGGCGTGGCCAGTTCGCGCAGCAGCACGCGCACGCGCGCCGCCTCGTCCAGCGCCTCGTAGTGTTCCAGGTTGGCGTGGGCGAACAGCTCGCTGACCACGGCGGCGTGCTTCTCGGCGTGCTGGCGCAGGTCCAGCGGCATCAGGAAGAAGCCGAACACGTCCACCGCGCGCTTCAGCTTGCCCAGCCGCCCGTCGAGCAGCAGCGCGCTGCCGTGGGCGACCAGCGAATCGCTGAGCGTCTGCAGGTCGGCCAGCAGCCCGGCGGTGTCGGCATACGGCTCGCCGGCGGTCCAGCGGCCGCGCAGCGGCAGGCCAAGCCTGGCCGCCAGTGCCGACAGCCGGCCCTCGATGGTGGCCAGCGCCAGCCGGTACGGTTCTTCGCGACGGCTGATGGCGGTATCCGGCGACACCGCGGCCAAGGCGTGTACCGCGGCCGACACCTGCACGTGGCGCGACGACAGCGACAGCTCGCGATACAGCCCCGCCAGCTCGTAGAAGTAGTGCTTGAACGCCACCTCCGCCTGCCGCGTCACCGCGTGGCGCAGCACCGCGGCGTCGACGTTGGGGTTGCCGTCGCGATCGCCGCCGATCCAGCTGCCGACGCGCAGGAAGGACGGCATCTTGGCGTCCTCGCCCCACAGCTCGCGCACCTGCTTGCCGAGGCGCTCGTACAGCGCCGGAATGGCCTGGAAGAACGACAGCGGATGGTAGGCGACGCCGTTCTCGATCTCGTCGGCGACGGTCATCTTGAAGGAGCGGATCTCGGTGGTCTGCCACAGCGAGTGGATCACGCGCTGCAGCTTGGCTTCCAGCTCCTGCTCTTCTTCCGGGGTGATCTCCGGCGACGACAGCTGCGCCAGGAACTTGCGTACCGCGCGGTGGCCGTCAAGCACGCTCTGGCGCTGTACCTCGGTCGGGTGCGCAGTCAGCACCGCGCTGACGCTGGCTTCCTGCAGCGCGCGGTTGAGCTTGCCGAAATCGACGCCAGCGTCATGGATGTGGCTCAGCGCCCGCGCCAGACTGCCCTGCTGCGGCGCACTGCCGGCACGCTGGTGCGCGCGGCGGCGGCGGGCGTGGTGCAGGTCTTCCGCGATATTGAACAGCTGCGAGTACAGGCCGCAGGCACGCACCAGCGCGGTGGTCGCCGCCGGGCTCAGCCGGCCGACCAGCGCGTCGGCGCTGCGGTCGTGCTGTTGCGCGCCGCTGGGGATGGCGCGGATTTCCGTCACCACCTCCTCGCCGGCCTGCTCGCGCAGCAGGCTTTCCAGCAAACGATCGAGCCGCGCCAGGTCTTCGCGCAGCGGTAAGTCCTTGTCCAGTTCCGTCATACTCTGCTTTCCCTAATTGTTATGGTGATGCGAATGCTGCGAAGATAGCGCGATGAACCCGGCGCTGATCCTGTTACCCGATTTCCTGCTCATCCTGTCCGGCTTTGCGCTGCGCCGCAGCGGCATGCTGTCGCCGGCATTCTGGGCCGAGGCGGAAAAATTCGTCTACTTCATCCTGTTCCCGGCGCTGCTGTTCCGCGCGCTGGCGCGGGCCGAGCTGGACTTTGCCGCCAGCCTGCCGATGCTGGCCAGCGGCCTGCTGTTCACCGGCGCCGGCTTCCTGCTCGGCAATGCCGCCAAGCCGCTGTTCCGCCTGCCGCAAGCCTCGTTCGCCGCCGGCAACCAGGGCGCCTACCGTTTCAACACCTACGTCGCCTTCGCGGTGATGGGCAGCCTCGCCGGCACGCCCGGCATCGCGGTGATCGCGCTGCTGTGCGGCGCGATGGTGCCGGTGGTCAACCTGATGGCGGTGTGGCAGCTGTCGCAGACCAGCCAGCAGGGCATGCTCTACGAGCTGGCGCGCAACCCCATCATCTGGGGCATCAGCAGCGGCCTTGCGGCCAACGTGTCCGGGCTGGTCGTGCCGCAGCCGCTGTTCGCCGCCATCGACCACCTCGCCGCCGCCGCGCTGCCGCTGGGGCTGATCACCGTCGGCGCCGGGCTGCGCTTTACCGCGCTGGCCAGCCACTACGCGCCGTTGCTGTACTGGAACGGCATCAAGCTGTTGCTGCTGCCGCTGATCGCCGTCGCCACGGTGCAACTGTTCGGGCTGACCGGCGTCTACCGCCAGGCGACGCTGGTGATGAGCATGCTGCCAACCGCCACCTCTGCCTACATCCTCGCGGTGCGCATGAAGGGCGACGGCGAACTGGCCGCCGCGGTGGTGACCACCTCGACGCTGGCGGCGATGCTGAGCCTGCCGCTGATGCTGAGCCTGCTGCGCTAGTCAATCCTGCCGCAAAACGCCGCCGCCGTGTAGTTAAACTACAAGTACTGTTGCAGCTACACACACTGCCTTGCATCAAGGTTGGCCGCAACGCTCGTGCTAAAATGCGCGCCATCTTCCCATTTGCCCGTGCAGGATCGCCGTCCATGAACAAACTCGTCATCGCCAGCCGCGAAAGCAAACTTGCCATGTGGCAGGCCGAACACATCAAAGCCCGCCTCGAGGCGCTGTACCCGGCGCTGACGGTGGAGATCCTCGGCATGACCACCCAGGGCGACCAGATCCTCGACAAGACCCTGTCCAAGATCGGCGGCAAGGGCCTGTTCGTGAAGGAACTGGAGCTGGCGCTGCAGGAAGGCCGCGCCGACATCGCCGTGCACTCCATCAAGGATGTACCGATGAACCTGCCGGAAGGCTTCGCGCTGGCCGCGATCTGCGAGCGCGAAGACCCGCGCGACGCCTTCGTGTCCAACCGCTACAGCAGCCTGCACGAGCTGCCGGCCGGTGCCGTGGTCGGCACCTCCAGCCTGCGCCGCGAATCGCAGATCCGCGCCCGCTTCCCGCATCTGGTCATCAAGCCGCTGCGCGGCAACGTGCAGACCCGGCTGCGCAAGCTGGACGACGGCGAATTCGACGCCATCATCCTCGCCGCCGCCGGCCTCAAGCGCCTGGAACTGAGCGAACGCATCCGCGCCGAGCTGGCGCCGTCGGAAAGCCTGCCGGCCGTCGGCCAGGGCGCGCTGGGCATCGAGATCCGCGCCGACCGCGCCGACCTGATCGAACTGCTGGCGCCGCTGAACCACGCCGACACCCACGCCTGCGTCAGTGCCGAACGGTCGCTGTCGCGGGTGCTGGGCGGCAGCTGCCAGATCCCGATCGGCGGCTTCGCCACCATCACCGACGACGTGATCACCCTCGGCGGCTTCGTCGCCCACCCGGACGGCTCGGTGATGCTCACCGCCAGCGCCAGCGCGCCGCGCGACTACGCCGACGCGCTCGGCCGCGCGGTGGCCAAGAAGCTGCTGGAGCAGGACGCCGGCCCGCTGATCGCCGCCGTCATCGCCGAACAGGCCGCCAAGTAAGATGCCGGTCACGCCGCGGCCAACCTTGCTGCCCACGCTGCTGCTGGTGCGGCCACAGGCGCAGGCGACACAGCAGGCGCAGCGGCTGGCGGCCGCCGGCATCGCGGCGCTGCCGTTCTGTGTCGAGGACACCGTCGCCGACGAGCGCGCGCTCTCGGCCCTGCCGCAGCAGGCCGCCAGTGCCGACTGGCTGGTCTTCGTCAGCCCGTCCTGCATCGAACTGGCGTGGCCGCAGCTTGCCGGCCTGCCGCTTGCGGCCAAGCTTGCCTGCGTCGGCCGCGCCAGTGCCGACAAGCTGGCCGCGCTCAGCGGCCGCGCGGTACTGCATCCGCCACACGGCAACGACAGCGACGCCCTGCTGGCGCTGCCGCCGCTGCAACAGCTCTCCGGACAGACGGTACTGATTGTGCGCGGCGACGGCGGCCGGCCACAACTTGGGGAAACCCTCGCCCGCCGCGGCGCACGGGTGCGCTACGCGGCGGTGTATCGCCGCGTGCCGGTAGCGGCCGACTGGGCGCTGTTCGACCGCCTCGTTGCCGCCGGCCCGTCACCGGCGCTGCTGATCACCTCCAGCCACAGCGCAGAGCTGCTGTTCCGGCAGGCCGGCGCCACGCGCCAGCGCGCGCTGCTGGCCTGCCGTTTCATCGCGCTGCACCCGCGCATTGCCGCCACCCTGCAGCAGCTGGGCGTGGCCCGGCCGCTGCTGGCTGCCGACGAGCAGGCGCTGTGCGCGCTGTTCTCCCCCCGCTACTAGCCGTCAGGCCGCGCCGCTGGCAGCTCCGGGACGGCGCGGTTACAATGCCACGGTTCTGTTAAGATTTGTTTCGCCGCCGCCGCGCCGCGAGACAGCACGGCAGGGCGCAATAATTCCGGCGCAGATGCCGCCATATTCGAGCAAACACGGCCACGCCTTTTGGCTGGGCCACACTCCGGTTCTCCGTCATCCATGAGCGAAGCCACTCCAGTTGAAAACGGCAGCAGCAAGCCGAACAAACCACCCGTCAACCTTGCGCTGATCGTTGCTGTCGTCGCGCTGGGCCTCACCGGCTGGCAGTATCTGGATACCCGCCAGCAATTGAACAAGGCGCAGCAGGCGCTGGCCGAACGGCTGGCCGACGCCGGAGGCAGCACCAAGGCGCTGCAGAACCAGGCCGAACTGACCCAGGCCAGCACCCGCGAGCTGCAGGCCAAGCTGGCGCTGGTCGAGGCCCGCGTCAACGAGTCCGCCGGCCAGTACGCCACCCTCAGCGGCATGTACCAGGAGCTGACCAAGGACCGCAGCGACTGGCTGCTGTCCGAAGTGGAACACACCCTCGGCGTCGCCAGCCAGCAGCTGCAGCTGGCCGGCAATATCAGCGGCGCGGTGTCGGCACTGGAAGTGGTGCAGACCCGGCTGTCGCACTTCGACAATCCCGGCCTGATCGGCGTCAAGCGCGCGGTGGCCAAGGATCTGGAAACGCTGAAGGCGCTGCCCTACCTCGATACCGTCGGCCTGACCGTCAAGCTGGACACCCTGATGCTGGGCGCCGAGACGCTGCCGCTGGTGATCGATCATCACCGCCTCGGCGGCAAGCCGGTGGCGCAGCTCAACGTGGCCGCCGATGCGCCGTGGTGGTCGCGCCTGGCCGGCGAACTGACGCAGAGCCTGGGCGACCTGGTGCGCATCCGCCGCATGGACAAGCCGGAGGCGCTGCTGCTGTCGCCGGAGCAGGCGTTCTTCCTGCGTGAAAACCTGAAAATGCGCCTGCTGGACGCGCGTCTGGCGCTGATCCAGCGCGACGGCGCCACCTATCAGGCCGATCTCGCCGCCGCCGGCCAGTACGCTGCGCGCTACTTCGACCGCGACGCGCCGACCACCCGCCAGTGGCAGGCGGTGCTGTCCGAGCTGGCCGCGGTACGCCTGAGCGTGACGCTGCCGGACCTGTCTGCCAGCCTGAAAGCCGTGCGCGAAGCGCAGGGCAACAAAGAGGAATAAAGCGTGAGATTCGTATTCTGGGTCGTCGGGCTGTTTGCCCTCGCGGTGCTGATTGGCCTTGCCTCCACCATCAACACCGGCTACGCCATCCTGTTCGTGCCGCCGTACCGCATGGAGGTGTCGTTCAACTTCCTGATCCTCGCCATCGTGCTGCTGATCCTGGTTGCCTACGGCGTGCTGCGTCTGCTCGGCATTGCGGCCAACCTGCCGCACGAGGTGCGTACCTACCAGCGCCAGCGCAAGCTGAAGGCGTCGCGCCATGCGCTGCGCGAGGCGGCGATCGCGATGTTTGAAGGCCGCTTCCAGCGCGCCGAACGCGAGGCGCTGAAGTCGATCGACGACGAGTATTCCGATGAGAACCGTGGCCTGGCGCTGATGATCGCCGCGCGCAGCGCCGCCAGCGTACAGGATCTGGAACGCCGCGACGGCTATCTGGCCCGGCTGGAAGACATGCCGGAACGCATCCAGCTGGCGCGCCACATGCTGGAGGCGCAGATCCGCCTCGACGGCAAGCAGCCGCTGGAGGCGCTGGCCGCCGTCGAGCGCGCGCGCGCCATCTCCAGCAACCTGACCTCGGCGCTGCGGCTGGAGCTGAAGATCCGCCTGATGCTGAAGCAGCCGGAACACGTGCTGACGCTGACCGAGAAACTGCTGAAGGCCGACGCGCTGGAAGCGGAGCAGGCGCGCCGCTACCGCCTGGCCGCCTATCGCCAGCAGCTGGCCAGCTTCAGCAGCGAGCGCGAGATCCGCGACTGGCTGAAACGCATTCCCGGAGTCGAGCGGCAGAACCCGGCGCTGGTCGCCGACATCGCTAACCAGCTGATCAAGCTCGATGCCTACGACATGGCGGCGGAGCTGATCGCCGGCGCGCTGTCCGACGACGAACAGGCAACACCAGAGCTGGCGCGTGAACTGGGTCTGCTGGCCGAGCACATCGACAGCCCGCGCCGGCTGACGCTGCTGCGCGACGCGGAAAACTGGCTGAAATCACGGCCGCGCGACCACCTGCTGCTGCTGTCGCTGGGTCGCCTCGCACACGCCGAACAGCTGTGGGGCAAGGCGCAGAACTATCTGGAAGCCAGCCTGTCTATTCAGCCTACCCTGTGTGCGCACGCCGAACTGGCCAAGCTGCTGCTGGCGATCGACAAGCCGGAAAAGGCCGAACGCCACTATCAGGACGCACTGAAAATCGCGCTGGAGAACGGCTGCTGATGAAACTCCTGGTCCGTAGCGTGCTTGCCCTCGCCTGCAGTCTGTGGCTGGGCAGCGCGCTGGCTGACGCCCTGCTGATCGATGTGCGCAGCCCGGAAGAATACGCGCAGCGTCACCTGCCAGGTGCCACGCTGCTGCCGCTCGACCGCATCGGCAGCGAGATCCAGCAGCTGGCGCCGGACAAGAACACCCCGATCCAGTTGTACTGCCGCACTGGCAATCGCTCCGCGATGGCGCTGCAGCAGCTGCAACAGCTCGGCTACCGCCAGGTGCGCAACCTGGGCGGCATTGACGCCGCTGCCGCCACCCTGCAGCTGACGCCCCAGCCCTGAAGCCCGGATCCCGAGTGATCGGTTCCGGACGGCAATCAACACTGCGGCCAACCTTGCTCAAGGTTGGCCGCAGTGCTTTGTGGGTCGTGCCTATTTGGCCACGGAGCGGAGCCGGGCCAGGCGGCGCTAAGCCGGTGCCGGATAGCCGAGCAGCGCCAGGTCCGCCGCATCCAGCAGCCGCCACTGCCCTTCCGCCAGCTCGCCGAGTGACAGCGCCCCCATCGCGATACGGTGCAGCTGCTCGACACGGTTGCCGGCGGCGGCGACCATGCGCTTCACCTGATGGTACTTGCCCTGGGTGATGCTCATGTTGAAACGGTGCTCGTCCAGCTGTTCGACCTGCGTGGCGGCCAGCGGCGCGCTCTCGTCGTGCAGCAGCACGCCGTCGCGCAGCTGCTGCAACAGTTGCGGCGTGATGGCGTGGCGGGTGGTGACCTGGTAGCACTTGGGGATAACCTTGCGCGGCGAGCTCAGGCTGTGGACAAACTGGCCGTCGGTGGAAAACAGCAGCAGGCCGGTGGTGTCGACATCCAGCCGGCCGACGGCGGAGATGCCGAGATTGGCGAACTGCCACGGCAGCAACCTATAGACGCTGAGGTGGTGCTGCGGCTGGTGCGAGGTCTCGTAGCCAGCCGGCTTGTGCAGCATCAGGTAGCACGGCAGCGCCAGTACCGGCCACATCTCGCCATCGACACGCAGCGTGCGGATCGTTGCCGGCACCACCGCCATGCGCCAGTCGGACGCGGGCACACCGTCCAGCTCGACCAGGCCGTAGTCCACCAGCTCGCGGCAGGCCTTGCGCCCGCCGAAGCCCTGTTGTTGCAAGAATCGATACAGTTCCATAGCGCGCATTCTAGCATGTCGCCCCGTGACGGCCTGCCAGCCGCCCTCCCGGCGCGCCCGCCTGCGGCGCCGTCATGACGGATAAGTCCATCTTTCTGAACGGATAATTCTTTAAAATCAACGCGGCAGCTTACAGATACTGATTAAAACCGTGGTACAATTACCGATTGCTTTTTTAAAAAATAACCGATCAGGATATTGGCCGCATGGCACCGCTGGACACCCCGACCCTCCTCACCGCCATTGCCCTGGTCTACGGCATTGGCGGGGTGATGGTGTATGCGGGGCGTGACCGGCTGACCGGCCGCGGCATCGAGGCGTTCTGGCTCGGCGGCTCGCTGCTGATGGCGGCGCTGATGCTGTACTTCGCCTTTCCGCCCACGCTGCTGCCGGCCGGCGGCATCAGCGCCTGGCTGCTGCCCAGCGCGCTGCTCACCGGCCTGAAAAACGAGCTGCTGAGCCAGGCGGTGGCGCGGCTGACCGAGAGCCGCCGCCCGTGGTGGCACGGCGCCGCGGCCTCGGCGACCCAGACCGGGCTGCTGCTCGGCGGCTTTTTCCTGCTGCCGCAAGCCACGCCGTGCCAGACACTGTTCCTGCTGGTCAGCAGCTGGTTCTTCGCCGGTATCGCCCACCAGCTGCTGCACAAGCGCCGCAAGCGCGGCCCGGCGGCGCTGGTACTGGGCAGCGCCAGCGCGCTGTTCTGCCTCTACCTGCTTGCCTATGCCGCCAGCGCCGGCCAGCCGGACGCACTGCCGCTGTTCAACCGCCCGGCACTGCTGTTGCTGACCCTGCTCAGCGCGGTGATGCTGCAGCTCGGCTTCATCCAGGTGCAGCGCGAGCTGCAATACCGCCAGCTGAGCAAGCTGGCCGCGCTCGACCCGCTGACCGGCATCTTCAACCGCCGCACCTTCTTCGATCTGGCGCTGCGCCAGTACGCACTGCACGGCCGCCAGCAACGCTCGCTGGCACTGCTGATGATAGACCTCGACCACTTCAAGAACATCAACGACACCTACGGCCATCGCAAGGGCGACCAGGCGCTGCGCGCGGTGGCCGACCACATCGCCGACGAGGTGCGCCAGGGTGACATCTTCGCCCGCATCGGCGGCGAGGAATTCTGCCTGCTGTTGCCGGACACCGATGCCGCCGGTGCGCGCCAGGTTGCCGACAAGCTGTGCCGCGCACTGAACGACATCCTGCTCAACCCCGCCGACCCGGCGACGCAACTGACCGCCAGCATCGGCGTCGCCAGCAGCACGCCGCACCCCGGCGCCAGCTGGAACCAGCTGTTCGACAGCGCCGATCGCCGCCTGTACCTGGCCAAGTCCGGCGGCCGCAACCGCGTGGTCGACAGCGACAGCCCTATCCCTGGCTAAAGACTGGCAACACACCCCATTCGGCCTGCCCTGCCCCGGACGCCGCTGGTGCTGGCAATGACAGCAGGCTGTGTTCAGCACGGCCCGGTTGACGGCATCAGCACCCCGTGCATCACCCCACTATCAAAGAGCAGCGACTGCCACCAGCGACGACGGAACCGGTAACAGCGCTCACCCTGCGCGGCAGCACCACCCGTTACCGCCGAGGCACCCAACTGCGCTCACGCCACACCGGCAGTTGCCTCCCCACCAACGCGATACACAAGATGTCGTAGCCCGCTGCGGCCAACCTTTGCCACGGCTTAGTCGTCAGCGTGCATTCGCGCAGCGCCAGCCAAGCGTGCCGTGCGCCACCGACTCCCGTTAGTTGGCAGCCGCGTCGTCGCACCTCCCGGCCAACATCCCGCCGACGGCCGCAAGCCTAGCCTTGCGGCGCAGCTCGCCACCTTGCCACCTCGGCACCTCACTGCCTGACCGCCCCCTGCCTCGCCACAGCCCCATGTACTGCGGTGACGCGACGCGGCGACAACCGGCCCCGCACCTCGGCCAAGCCCATACGGCAACACCACCGCCCATCACCGCGCAAATGTCACTTATAACGTATATAAATCATGTATTTCATTATATTTGTTACAAAATTGGACCGACAGCGTTTACCACCCGACAGAAGCCATCCGGAAATGGCATCGCAAAACAGTCTGTTCTGCAGCCGGATTGCACATTCACAAAGCTGTCGCCATCCAGCACAATGTTTCGATCGGAACAAGGAGACACCATGAGTCACGTGCAGCTGGACATTGCCACCCTCGACGACTTGCCGCAGATCGTCGCCATCTACAACAGCACCATCGCCGGGCGCATGGTGACCGCCGATCTGGAACCGGTCAGCGTCGACAGCCGCCTGCCGTGGTTTCATGCCCACAACGCCGAACGCCGCCCGCTGTGGGTGGTGCGCGAACAGGGTGCCGTCATCGCCTGGATCAGCTTGTCCGATTTCTACGGCCGCCCCGCCTACAACGGCACCGCCGAGGTCAGCATCTATCTGGCGGAAAGCTGTCGCGGGCGCGGCATGGGCAGCCGCCTGCTGCAGCAGGTACTGGACATCGCGCCGCAGTACGGCGTGGAAAACCTGCTCGGCTTCGTGTTCGGTCATAACCTGCCCAGCCTCGCGCTGTTCCAGCGCCACGGCTTTGCGCAGTGGGCGCACTTCCCGCGCGTGGCGGTGCTGGACGGCGTGCACCGCGACCTGATCATCTTCGGCAAGGCACTGGCCTGAGAACGTGTTCACGATCTCGCACGCTCACGCGCGACCAGGCGAAAACGGCTGAGGAGGCGGCGTTTATCCGGAGATAAACCAGCAGCCGACGCTGTTTTCAACGCCGTATCGCCCCGTTTGAGATCAAGCCGCAGCAGATCGTGAACCGGTGCCGAGCCACTCACGCCGTGCCCGCAAGTCTCTGATAATGCAGTATTTATAGCAGGAGTCCACCATGCTGAGTCCCGACCAGATCCTTGCCTTTCTCGCCGCCGCCATGCTGATCACGCTGTCACCGGGGCCGGACAACCTGATGGTGCTGAGCCTCGGCATCGCGCGCGGGCGGCGTCACGGCATGGTGTTCGGGCTGGGCTGCGCGCTGGGCTGCCTCAGCCACACCCTGCTGGCCGCGGCCGGCATCAGCGCGCTGCTGGCGGCGTCGGCCACCGCTTTCCTGGCGCTGAAGCTCGCCGGCGGGCTGTATCTGGTATGGCTGGGGGTGCAGGCGCTGCGCAGCCGCGGCGCCCAGGGGCAGGGCGGCGAGCAGGGGCAGCAGGACGGGCTGGCGGCGCTGTTCGGCAAGGGGCTGCTGGCCAATGCCATCAACCCCAAGGTGGTGCTGTTCTTCCTCGCCTTCCTGCCGCAGTTCATCGTCGCCGACGGCGGTGACATCGCCTGGCAGACGCTGCAGCTGGGGGTGCTGTTCACGCTGCAGGCGGCGCTGCTGTTCGGCCTGCTCGGCTATTTTTCCGGCTACGCCGGGCAATGGCTGATGACCACGCCGCGGCGCGGTATGTGGCTGGACCGCATCGCCGGCACCGTGTTTGTCGCCCTCGGCCTGCGCCTGATCTTCAGCCGCTGAGCGCAAAAGCAATGCGGCCAACCTTGCAACAAGGTTGGCCGCATTGCTTTTGGCGTGCCGTCACGTGCGCCACGACGGCCACTCACCGTCCGCGAAAATCAAGAAAAAACACCAACACAAGCCGGTGTTGGCGCAAAAAGACGCCTGTTGACGACATCTTCCACGCCGACGCGTCGCAACGCGGCAGGCCGCGCCGGCTAGTCGTGATCGGAAGGCGCCGCGTCGACGGCGTGGCGCTGGCTACGGAACCACTGCGCGGCGCTGCCCGTCCACGCCAGGTACAGCGCCAGCGCGTCCAGCAGCAGCACCAGCGCGTCGGCGCCGTGCTGCCACCACGGCAGCGCCGTCGCCAGCTGGCTCAGCCACGCGAACAGCGACAGCAGCAGCCAGCCGCTGAGTGCCAGCCGCGCCCACGGCCGGCCGCGCGCCAGCTCCCACACCACCCACGCCGACAGACCGTAGGCCAGCACCACGAAGGCCAGCAGCCGCGCCAGCTCCACCAGCGGCAAGGCACTACCCAGCCACAGCCGCTCGCCCAGCTGCGTCACCGCGCCCAGCAGCAGCGACAGCCACAATAACTGCGCGCTGCGGCGCAAACGCAGCGATATTTCGGCAAACCCGAACCGGTATTCCATGACATAGACTCACTCAAACCCGAAGCGCGCATTACAACGCGTTGCGCCCGCCGCTGCAAATCGTCATGCGGCGGCGCAAAACTTCATGCGAGAATCCCTTATCGCGACTTCGTCACCGAGCGTATGCCCACCGTCCCGCGCTTTTCCCTGTCCAGCCTCACCGCCAAGACGCTACTGCTCAGTGCCGCGCTGTGCCTGCTGCTGCTCGGCCTCGGCGCGCTGGAGCTGGCCTCTTCCTACCGCAGCGCGCTGAAGCAGGGCTTCAACCAGGCCCGCGTCACCAACCTGCTGCTGGCGGAATGGATCCAGCGCGAATTCCGCGAAATCGACCTGATCCAGAGCGCGCTGGCCAAGCAGCTCGGCGCCGCCGACTTTGCCGCCACCAGCGACAGCCCGGCGCGCAGCGCGCTGGAGACGCGGCTGGTGCGCGCCATGCACGGCATGCCGCAAGCCTACGACCTGATCCTGGTCGACCGCGACTGCAAGCTGGTGCTGTCGTTCAAGGTATCGCCCGGCTTTGACGCCAGCGAGCGCAGCTACTGCAAGGCGATGCTGGCCAACAACCGCGACGACCGCTTCGTCAGCGAACGCTTCCACACCATCGCCGGCGACGACGTGGTGCTGGCCACGCAGCGGGTGCGCGGCGACGACGGCAAGGTGATCGGCCTGATCGGCAGCGCGGTGCGCGTCGAGCACTTCCAGACCCAGATCAACCGCGCCATGATCGGCAACCGCTACGACGTGCTGGTCTTTGCCGACAAGCGGCGCCAGCTGCTGGCGCGCCAGCCGATGCTGCCGAAACTGCCGACGCAGCCGGTGCCGGACCCGGAAGCCGAGGCGATGATCCGCAATCAGCTGAGCGAGGCGCAGTACGAGGCGACCTCGCCCTTCGACGGCCGCCGCCGCCTGCACGCCACGCGCCAGATCGAACACCTGCCGGTGATCGTGTCGGTCGGCATCGACAAGGAAACCCTGCTCGAGCCGTGGTGGAGCAAGCTGGTGCTGTTCCTTAGCAGCTGGCTGGTGATGGTGCTGCTGATCGTGTACGCCACCCGCCGCTACCTGCACAACGTGGCGCTGAGCGAGGCGCTGTCGATCCGCAGCGCGGCGATCGACTACGCCGCCGAGGCCATCGCCATCGCCGACGGCAACGGCGTGGTGCAGTACATCAACCCGGCGTTCAGCAGCCTGACCGGCTACCGCCTCGACGAGGTACGCGGCCAGCGCCAGCTGGCGCAGTTGCTGCTGGAACAGCAACCGGAGCTGCACGAGCAGCTGGCGCAGGCGATCCACGACGGCAAGCACTGGCGCGGCGAGCTGACCAGCACCCACCGCGACGGCCACACCTATGTCGAGACGGTGTCGGTGGCGCCGGTGCGCGACCAGTACAACGAGCTGATCCACATCGTCGCCATCAAGTACGACATCAGCGCCGCCAAGAAGCTGCAGGCCGACCTGGAACGCCTCGCCAACACCGACGAGCTGACCGGGCTGTACAACCGCCGCCAGTTCCTGCAACGGGCGCAGGAGGAAATCGCGCGCGGCCAGCGCTGGCAACGGCCGCTGTCGCTGGCGATGCTGGACCTCGACTTCTTCAAGCGTCTCAACGACCGCTTCGGCCACGGCTTCGGCGACGAGGTGCTGCGCCGCTTCGCCTCCTGCATCCAGTTCAACGTGCGGCTGGAGGATGTCTGCGGCCGCCTGGGCGGCGAGGAGTTCGCCATCCTGCTGCCGGATACCGACCGCTACAACGCCAGCCTGATCATGCAGCGGGTACGCGAGGCGGTGGAGCAGATCAGCCTCGACAACCCGCTGGGTGGCGAGGCGGTGCGCTTCACCGTCAGCATCGGCATCAGCGAACTGTACCCCGGCGAGGAAACGCCGACGCCGCTGATCGCGCGCGCCGACGCCGCGCTGTACCTCGCCAAGCAGGAAGGCCGCAACTGCGTGCGCACCGGCTGAGCACCGGTTCGCGATCTGCTGCGACCGATATCACCGAGGGCAATACTGCGTTAGAAACGGCTTCGGCATGCTTGCTCATCTCCGGATCAACGCCGCTTCCTCAGCCGTTTTCGCCTTGTCCCGCCCTGGCTCGCGAGATCGTGAACCCGTTCCGGGACCTGCGGCCAACCCTGGCCGCAGCGTTCCGTCTGATCCACGTCGAACCCCGTTGCCGCCGGCGCGGCTGTGTCCTGCCGATCGCGCCGCTCTGTGCCTGTTGCCACCGAGGAACGCCGCCTAAGCTCGGGCATCGTTTCTCTTTGGGTCCGCATCATGGCAACGCCTCTGCACTTCGTCTCCAGCAAAGTCTACCCGCGCCTCACCGGCGGCCGTTTCAACAGCCTGCGCGTCGCCTTCGTCGTCATCACCCAGCTGCTCTACTTCGGCCTGCCGTGGCTGAACTGGGACGGACAGCAGGCGACGCGCTTCGATTTCGACAGCATGCGGCTGTACCTGTTCGGCCTCACCCTGCTGCCGCAGGACTTCATCTACCTGGCGGCGGCGCTGATCGTCGCGGCGCTGGGGCTGTTCCTGTGGACGATGCTGGCCGGGCGGCTGTGGTGCGGCTTTTCCTGTCCGCAGACGGTGTACACCGAGATCATGATCTGGATCGAGCGCTGGGTGGAAGGCCCGCCCAACCAGCGCCGCAAGCGCGATGCCGCACCGTGGGGCGCGGAAAAAGTGCTGCGCAAGGGCAGCACGCAGCTGCTGATGGCCGCGTTCTCGCTGTGGACCGGTCTGACCCTGGTCGGCTATTTCACGCCGATGCGCGAGCTGGCGGCCAACCTGGGCGCCGGCCACATCGGCGTGTGGGAGGCGCTGTTCGCGCTGAGCTACGGCGGCTTCACCTGGCTGCTGGCCGGCGTGCTGCGCGAGCAGGTCTGCAAGCACATGTGCCCGTACGCCCGCTTCCAGGGTGCGATGTTCGACCGCGACACGCTGCTGGTGGCCTACGACGACAAGCGCGGCGAACCGCGCGGCGCGCGGCGCAAGCAGCACGCCATAATCCCGATTGCGGCCAACGTTGGCCGCGATGACAAGCCGCAGGGCGCCTGCGTCGATTGCGGGCTGTGCGTGCAGGTGTGCCCGACCGGCATCGACATCCGCGAAGGCTTGCAGTACGAGTGCATCGGCTGTGCCGCCTGCATCGACGTCTGCGACGAGGTGATGGACAAGACCGGCCAGGCGCGCGGCCTGATCCGCTTCAGCACCCAGCACGCGATGGAACAGCAGCAGCCGCTGCCGTCGCTGCGGCAACGGCCGCGCGCGCTGGTCTACAGCGGCCTGCTGCTGGCCATCGTCGCGCTGTCGGCCACCGGCCTCGCGCTGCGGGTGCCGTTCAAGGTCGATATCCTGCGCGACCGCGCGGTGATGCAGCGCGAGAGCAACGACGGCTACATCGAGAACGTCTACAACGTGCGCATCATGAACACCGAGCGCGACAGCCGCCGCTACCAGCTGCAGGTGGAAAGCGCCGGGCTGGTGCGGGTGGAGGCACCGCCGCTGCAGGTGGCCGGCGACAGCGTCACCAGCTTCAACGTCGCGCTGGTCGCCGATCCGGCGCTGCTGCCCAGCGGCAGCCACACCGTCAGCGTGCGCATCGTCAACCTCGACGACCCGAGCCAGGTGCTGCACGAGGAAGCGCGCCTGCTGATGCCATAGAACGTGTTCACGATCTCGCGCGCTCACGCGAGACAAGGCAAAAACGGCTGAGGAAGCGGCGTTTAGCTGGATATAAACCCGCACGCCGAAGCCGTACTCACCGTGTAACGTGTCACGAAGCGCAGCAGATCGTATACAGGTTCTAAAGGTTGGCCGCAGGCCGGCTCAGCCCTGGCGCAGCGCGCGCGCCAGCCAGTCCAGCGCCGCCTGCTGCCGCAGCGGATCGAAATAGCTGGCGTTCAGCCGCAGCGCGCGGCGGCCGGCCTCGCCCGGCAGGCACAGGGTGCCGGGCGCCAGCACGATACCCTCACGCTCGGCCTCGGCCGCCAGCTGCACGCTGTCGCACGGCAGCTGTTCCAGCCACACGAAATAGCCGCCCTCCGCCGCGCGCAGCACCACGCCGTCCGGCAGCCGCGGCTGCAATGCCGCCTCCAGTGCGCGCACCTTTTGCGCCAGCTGGCCGCGCAGGCGCGCCAGCAGCGGCAGGTGGCGGCCGCCGGCCAGCAGCTCCGCCAGCGCCAGCTGGTTGGGCAGCGGCGACGCCAGCGTGTGCGCCAGTTTCAGCCGGCGCACGATGTCGGCGTAGCGCCCCGGCGCCAGCCAGCCGACGCGGTAGCCCGGCGCCAGTGACTTGGAAAAGGTGCTGCACAACAGCACGCGGCCGTCGTGGTCGAGCGCCTTCAGCGGCTGCGGCACCGTGTCGGCAAAACCGAGATGGCGATAGGCGTCGTCCTCGATCAGCGGCACGTCGTACTGCTGCGCCAGCGCCAGCAGCGCCTGCTGGCTGGCCGCCGGCAACGAGCGGCCGTGCGGGTGGCAGAACGCGCTCATCAGCGCGATGGCGTGTACCTCGCCGGCGGCCAGCGCCTGCGCCAGCATCGCCAGCGGCAGGCGGTCGTCGGCGTCCGCCACCAGCGGCAGCACGCGCACGCCGTGCTCGCCCAGCCAGCCGAGCAGGCCGGGAAACGCCGGCAGCAGCACCGCGACGCAGGGGTCGGCGATGCCGTGGGTGACCGCGGCGATCGCCAGCGACAGCGCCTCCATGCCGCCGCAGGTCACCAGCACGTCGTCGGCCTGCAGCCGCCAGCCCTCGGCGTGCGCCTGCTGCGCGATCTGGCGCCGCAGCGCCGGCAGCCCGGCCAGCGCCGGCTCGGCCAGCGCCTGGTCGTAGCGGCGCATGGCGCCGATGAAGGCGTGCGTCAGCGGCCGCGTGTCGTACAGCGCGGTGTCGATGAAGGGCGCGCCCAGCGGCGCGGCCAAGCGGTCGGCGCCGTGCAGCGCGCCGGCGGCGACCACGTAGCCGCTGCGGGCGTGCGCCTCGACATAGCCCAGCCGTTCCAGCTCGTAGTAGGCGCGGCGCGCGGTATTGAGGCTGACCGCGTGCTGCGCCACCAGCTGGCGCAGCGAGGGCAGCGCATCGCCGGCCTGATAGCTGCCGTGTTCGATACTGTCGATGACCTGCTGGACGATGGTGCCGTATTTGCTCAAGAGGTGTGCTCGCTTGCCGGGGCAGAGCCGCCATTATGACGCTTTGCCGCCGTCGCGGGCAGCGCCGGCACCACGCCGCCGCGCTGGCGGAACACGCGCGGGGTGACGCCGGTGAGGCGGCGGAAGAAGCGGATGAAGTAGGCCGGCTCGGCAAAACCGAGCACATCGGCGATCTGGCTCACCGTCAGCACGGTGTAGATCAGGTTGCGCTTCGCCTCCAGCAGCTGGCGCTGGTGCACGATCTGCAGCGCGCTGTGCCCGGTCAGGCGGCGGCAGACGCTGTTGAGATAGGCGCTGGTGACGCCCAGCTGCCGCGCGTAGCGGCTGACCGGCCAGTGCGCGGCGTAGTGCTGTTCCACCAGCGCCGAGAATTTCACCAGCTGCGGCTGGCCGCGGTCGGGGCGGTCTTCGCTGGCGGCCACCTGCGGCAGCTGCCGGCTGAGCAGCACCACCAGCGCGCACATCAGCGAGCGCAGCAGCACGTCGCGGCCGGCGGCGGGGGTCGCGTATTCGCGGGCGATGGCGAGGAACAGCGCGTCCAGCTCGGCATCGGCGGCGTAGCAGCCCGGCTGCTGCAGCAGCGGCGGGCAGTTGGCCAGGCACTCCTGCAGCCACGCCACCAGCGGCGCCGCCAGGGTGATGATGTAGCCGTCGATGCTGTCGTGAAACTGGAAGCCGTGCACGCACATCGCCGGCACCACCTGGATCACCGGCACCGCCACCGGCGTGCAGTGCTCCTCGATGAACAGCGTCGCCGGGCCGCGGCGCACGTACAGCAGCTGGTACAGGTCGGCGTGGCGGTGCTGGTCGATCTCCCAGCCGTGGCGCTGGCTGCGGCTGGAGATGCTTTCACAGTGCAGCAGGTCCGGCGTCGGCCACGCCGCGCCCTCGCCATACAGCTTGAATACCGGAATGTCCCTGCTGGGCTGCAACATCATATTCCCCATCCGTTTCTGCGAAAAGTCCTGTTTTTTTACCTGAAATTGCCTGTTATGTCCCCCACTGCTGACCAAAAATACCGTCACACCAGCCAGAGCGCTGGGCTATACACAGCAAAAAGCAACACAAGAGGAACGCGATCATGAAAACACAAGTCGCCATCATCGGTGCCGGCCCGTCCGGCCTGCTGCTGGGCCAATTGCTGCACAAGGCCGGCATCGACAACATCATTCTGGAACGCCAGACCCCGGATTACGTGCTGGGCCGCATCCGCGCCGGCGTGCTGGAACAGGGCATGGTCAACATGATGCGCGAGGCCGGCGTGGCCGAGCGCATGGACCGCGAGGGCCTGGTGCACGAAGGCATCGAGCTGGTCTACAACGGCCGCCGCGACCGCATCAACCTGAAGGCACTGACCGGCGGCGACACCGTGGTGGTGTACGGCCAGACCGAAGTCACCCGCGACCTGATGGAAGCGCGCGCCGCCAGCGGCGCGATGACCATCTACGAAGCGGCCAACGTGCAGCCGCACGAGCTCAAGGGCGAAAAACCCTACATCACCTTCGAGAAAAACGGCGAAACCGTGCGCCTGGACTGCGACTACATCGCCGGCTGCGACGGCTTCCACGGCGTGTCGCGCAAGAGCATTCCGGCCGAGGTGCTCAGCCACTACGAACGCGTGTACCCGTTCGGCTGGCTGGGCCTGCTGTCCGACACTCCGCCGGTGAACGACGAGCTGATCTACGCGCAGCACGAGCGCGGTTTCGTGCTGTGCAGCCAGCGCTCGGCAACCCGCAGCCGCTACTACCTGCAGGTGCCGCTGACCGACAAGGTGGAAGACTGGTCCGATGAACGCTTCTGGGACGAACTGAAAACCCGCCTGCCGCAGGACGTGGCCGACAAGCTGGTGACCGGCCCGTCGCTGGAGAAAAGCATCGCCCCGCTGCGCAGCTACGTGGTGGAGCCGATGCAGTACGGCAAGCTGTTCCTGGTCGGCGACGCCGCCCACATCGTGCCGCCGACCGGTGCCAAGGGCCTGAACCTGGCCGCCTCCGACGTGTGCTACCTGTACCGCATCCTGGTGAAGGTGTACCAGGAAGGCCGTACCGACCTGCTGGAGAAATACTCCGAGCTGGCCCTGCGCCGCATCTGGAAGGCCGAGCGCTTCTCCTGGTTCATGACCACGCTGCTGCACGACTTCCCGGACGCCGACGCCTTCGACAGGCGCATGCAGCGTACCGATTACGACTACTACACCAGCTCGCCGGCCGGGCTGAAGACCATTGCCGAGAACTACGTCGGCCTGCCGTTCGACGAAGTGGACTGAGCCGCCGCTTACATCCCCTCTGATGATGATTGCCAGCCCCGGTCCTGCCGGTGCTGGCTTTTTTTTACGCCGCGTTCCCTGATCCGGCGTGGCGCCGCCCTGGCGGGCCTGTTGTCCCGTCTGCGGCGACGCGCCTTGGTGCAGATACACGGCGAGGCCTTGTCCGCCGCACTGGACTGGCTCCGTGACAGTGGCAGAAAGTGGCACTGGGCAAGGGGCCAGCCGGGCGGCAACATCAGGGCCGATCCCAAGCCTGGAGCCAGCCATGCCCTTGTACCAGCCCCCGTCCTTTGCCGCCGCGGCCAACGTTGGCCGCCATCTCGCCGCCGAGTTCCCGTTTGCCACGCTGCTGACCCAGCAACAGGACACGCCGTGGCTCAGCCACCTGGTGTTGCTGCCCGATCCGCACCACCCCGACTGCCTGCTCGGCCACCTCGCCGCCGCCAACGGCCACAGCGCCGCGCTGCTGAGCGCACCCAGCGTCGCCATCTTCCACGGCGAGCATGGCTACGTGTCGCCGCGCTGGTACGTCACCCCCGGCATGGTGCCGACCTGGAACTACCGCGTGGCGCACGCCCACGGCCAGGCCGAGGCGGTCAGCGGCGACGAGCTGGCCGCGCTGCTCACGCAACTGACCGCCCGTTTCGAAGGCGCCGACGGCTGGACGCCGGCGGCGATACCGGCCGCGGCGCTGGCGGCAATGCAGCGCGCCATCGTCGGCTTCCGGCTGCGGGTCACGCGCTGGGAGGTGAAGGAAAAACTGAGCCAGAACCGCAAGCCGGATGACGTGGCCGCGGTGATCGCCGCGCTGCAGGCCGGCGACGGCGAGCAGCGGCAGCTGGCGGCGCGCATGGCGCAGCGGCAATAAGCGCCGCCAACAAGACCTCGCAGCGCACCCTAGCCAGGGCGCGCCGACGCTGGCAGTACCCGTCGTACGGCAAGGAGGCGCAACGCAGGATCAGGGGTTTGGCTAGCGGCGCCAAGTCAGCCGACGCCGAGGCGGGCGTACACCTGCTGCCGCGTCTGCGCAACCAGCCGCGCCAGCTCGCCGCTGTCGCGCATCTTGCGCAGCTCGCGGTTGAAGCGGGCGATCAGCTCCGCCGCCTGCGGATGCTTGCGCGACACCACCACGCACAGCGGCGTGGTCCAGTACTCGCGTGCCTGCGGCACCAGCTGCCGCGCCTGCGACTGCCGCAGCGTGCTGCGTGCCAGCAGCTGCCCGGCCTCCCACTCCATCGGGAACAGGTCGATGCGGCCGGCCAGCAGCTTGCGCAGGTTGCTGCCGTCGTCGCTGGCGATGTCGACCTTGAGCACGCCCTGCTGCTGCAGGCTGCTGAAGGCATCGGAATAGAAATTGCCGGCGGTGATGCCGAAACGGTAGGGCGCGAGATCGGCCAGCGTCTGCCACGGATAGCTTTCGCCGGCGCGCTGGAACAGCACCATGCGGAACGGCATCACCGGCTCGGAAAACAGCAGGTCGCGCAGCCGCTCCTCGTTCGGCGTCCAGCCGAGGCTGCCGTCGACATCGCCGTTGCGCGCCAGCTGGATGGCACGATGGTTGGGATACCAGTCGTAGCGGACGCTGACATTGCCGCGGCGGAACACCTCGCTCACCACCGCCGACAGGATGCCGCCGCGCGGCAGCTGCTCGCCCATGAACGGCGGGTAGGCCTGGTTGGAAAAGCGCACCCGCAGTGGCGCGTCGCCGGCCAACGCCGGCAGCGACCATGCCAACAGCAGCAAGAGCATGAAATTGCGGAACAACGTCATATTCACCCCTGGCGGCGCCATTTTGCGTTGCATAGCAGCCTATCGTAAGCAGATGCTGTCGCCAAGCGGCAATAATACCCGCCGCCACGGGCGCTGGCGGGGCAAAAGCGGTACACTGCCGGCCTTGACCGAAACCTTCCCCAGCGAAAGCCCGCCATGGCACTGAAAGCCACCATCTACAAAGCCGATCTCACCATTTCCGACATGGATCGCGGCTATTACGACAGCCATAGCCTGACCATCGCGCAGCACCCGTCGGAAACCATCGAACGCATGATGCTGCGCATCGCGGTGTTCGCGCTGCACGCCGGCGAATACATGGCCTTCACCCGCGGCATCAGCGACGACGACGAGCCGGACCTGTGGCACAAGAATTTCAGCGACGAGATCGAACAGTGGATCGAGCTGGGCGAGCCGGACGAGAAGCGGCTGCGCAAGGCCTGCGGCCGCGCCGCCAAGGTGTGGCTGTACAACTACGGCGGCCGCGCCGCCGACATCTGGTGGCAGGGCATGGAAGGCAAGGTTGGCCGCTTCGACCACCTCAACATCTTCAGCATCGCGCCGGAAACGCTGGCCGAGCTGGCCGCGCTGTGCGAACGCAGCATGCAGCTGAATGCCACGGTGCAGGACGGCACGCTGTGGCTGTCGTCGGAAAAAGGCAGCGTCGCGGTGACGCCGCAGCGGCTGTACGGCAGCAGCGAACGCTGATCCTCAGCCGGCTTTGTGCGTCGTCATCAGCCGCGCAAAACCGCGCCGCGCCAGCGCCACCCCGTCGGCGCTGTCCAGCAACTGCTGGTCGTGGTGCGCGCTCTGCACCAGCCCGAACAGCATGAAGGCCAGTAGCGCCACATCGCAATCTTCCGCCAGCTCGCCGGCGTCGCAGGCCTGTTGCAGCAGGCGCTGCAGCGTCTCGCGCTGCCAGCGCTGGCCGGCGACCAGCGCCTCGCGCACCGCGCCGGGCTGATCGTCGAATTCATAGGCCGCCGCCAGCAGCGGACAGCCGCCGGGATAGCGGCCCTGTTCCATGCGTCCCAGCCAGCCGTCGAACAGCGCCGTCAGCCGCGCCATGCCGCGTGGCAGCGCCAGCGCCGGCTGCACCGTCTCGGCGACGAACTGCGCCTGCGCCGCCTGCACCACCGCCAGCTGCAACGCCTCCTTGCTGCCGAAGTGGGCGAACAGCCCGCTTTTCGACAGGCCGCTGGCCGCCGCCAGGCTGCCGATGGTCAGCCCGCTGACACCGACCTGGCTGGCCAGCGCCAGTGCCTGTTGCAGAATTGCCTCTCTTGTTGCCGCCTTTTTCGTCATCGCTGCTTGCCTTGCCGCTGTCTTCGTGCAAAATAGCACGATCGTTCTATTTTTGGAATCACACTCATGACCGCATTCAGCAAAGTCGTCGAGGTCCGCTGGGCCGATATCGACGCCAACCAGCACATGCGCCACAGCGCCTACGCCGACCTGTGCACCCACACCCGGCTGGAGTGGCTGCAGGCGGCCGGCTTCGGCGCCGACGAATTCAAACGCCAGGGCTTCGGCCCGGTGCTGTTCCGCGAAAGCACCGATTATCGCCGCGAGGTGAACCTGGGGGAACGGCTGGATATCAATGTGCTGATCGCCGCCGCCAGCCCGGACAACAGCCGCTGGCACATTCGTCAGGAGATGCGCAAGGCGGACGGCACCCTGGCCGCGGTGTACGAGGTGGCCGGCGCCTGGCTGGACCTGCGCAGCCGCAAGCTGATCGCGCCGCCGCCGGCACTGGCCGCCATCCTCGCCGCCTTGCCGCGCAGCGCCGATTTCGCCGCGCTGCCGTTGCCGCAAAGCGCCGCCTGAACGGAGCCGCCATGACGCTCGCCGCCAGTCTCGCCATCGCCGTGGTCGCGCTGATCCATATCTGGATCATGGTGCTGGAAATGTTCTTGTGGACGCACCCGGCCGGGCGCCGCGCCTTCGGCCTGACGCCGGAGTTCGCCGCTGCCAGCCGCGTGCTGGCCGCCAACCAGGGGCTGTACAACGGCTTTCTCGCCGCCGGCCTGCTGTGGAGCCTGCTGCCGGGCAGCCCGGCCGCCATCGCGCCGTTCTTCCTCGGCTGCGTGATCGTCGCCGGCGTGTTCGGTGCCGCCACCGCCAGCCGCAAGATACTGCTGGTGCAGGCCATGCCGGCGGCCGTGGCGCTGGCGCTGTGGTGGCTGGCCTAAGAACGTGTTCACGATCTCGCGCGCTCACGCGAGACAAGGCAAAAACTGCTGAGGAAGCGGCGTTTATCCAGATATAAAAAAGCATGCCGAAGCCGTTTTTAACACCGTATCGCTCCATTGAGGTCAAGTTGCAGCAGATCGTGAACAAGTTCTAACGCGCAGCCAAGATTGGCCGCAATGTGTGGCGGCGGGTTGCGGCGACGCCACACCGGCTGCGACAGCGGTGGGGTATCAGCGTACAATTCCGCCATTCTCGGCCGGGGCAAGATGACCACCGGCCGCACTTTTTTCAGGAATTGCGAGAAGCCATGTCCACACTGCTGCCCCTGCTGCAAGCCGCCGATGCCCAGCGCACCGCGCTGCTGGCGCAACTGCACGACGAAAACACCAATGCCTACCGCCTGTTTCACGGCAGCGTCGAAGGGCGCGACGGCCTCACCATCGACCGTTACGGCGATGTGCTGCTGATCCAGACCTTCCACACCCCGCTCAGCGACGAAGAGCACCAGGTCATCCTCGACCACTACGCGCCGCTGGGCCTGCACGCGGTGTACAACGACCGCAGCGGCAGCAATTCGCGCATCGGCAACCCGCTGCCGGAAGCCGAACTGGCCGAGGCGCAACAGCCGCGCGTGATCAGCGAGCTGGGCGTCAACTACCACTTCGAGGCGCGTCACGACGGCCAAGACCCGTGGCTGTTCCTCGACCTGCGCGCCGGCCGCCGCCGCGTGATGCAGCTGGCACAAGGCAAGAGCGTGCTCAACCTGTTCGCCTACACCGGCGGTGTCGGCGTCGCCGCCGCCAAGGCCGGTGCCAGCTTCGTGATGAACGTGGACTTCGCCGAATCCAGCCTGCGTGTGGCGCGCGGCAACGCCAAGCTCAACACCCTGGCCACCCGTCCGCGTTGCGTGCAGAGCGACTTCTTCCCGGCCATCCGCCAGCTGTCCGGCCTCGGCCAGGCCAAGATGGTACGCGGCAAGAAAATGCCTCCGTTCCAGCCGCTGGAAGCGCGCCAGTTCGATCTGGTGTTCCTTGATCCGCCGCGCTACGCCAAAAGCCCATTCGGCGTCGTCGACCTGATCAACGACTACGCGGCGTTGTTCAAGCCGTCGCTGCTGGCCACCGCCGAAGGCGGCATCATCATCTGCTGCAACAACGTGGCGCAGGTGGACGCCGATGCCTGGCTGGACCAGCTCAAGCGCAGCGCGGAAAAAGCCGGCCGCACCGTACGCGACGTGGAGTGGATCTCTCCGGAAGCCGACTTCCCGTCCTTTGACGGCAAGCCGCCACTGAAAATGGTGCTGCTGCACGTTTAAGCACGCCTTCGCCGCTATCCGACAGCGCCCGCCGGGCGCTGTCCCTGTTTCCACCGTCCGTGACCGAACGCTACCCTCATGAGCCAGCCGCTAAGTTATCTGCAAGCCTATCCCGCCGAACTGCTGGACAAGGTGCGCGCGCTGCTGGACCAGGGCCAGCTCGGCCAGTGGATTACCCGCCGCTATCCCGAGCGCCACGACGCCGGCACCGACCGCGCGCTGTACGACTACGTGATGGCACTGAAGCAGCGCTACCTGAAGAACGCGCCGCCGCTGGCCAAGGTGCAGTACGACAACAACATGCACCCGGTCAACGGCACGCTGGGCACCAATGCCTTCGTGTCGCGGGTGCAGGGCGGCAAGCTGAAATCGAAGAACGAGATCCGCATCGCCACCCTGTTCCGCGAGGCGCCGGAGCCGTTCCTGCAGATGATCGTGGTGCACGAGCTGGCGCACCTGAAAGAAAAGAACCACGACAAGGCGTTCTACCAGCTGTGCTGCCACATGCTGCCGGATTACCACCAGCTGGAATTCGACACCCGGCTGTGGCTGACCGCGCGCGAGCTGGAACGCTGACGCGCAAGCCTGGCCGCAAGGCCTGCGGCCAACCTTGGCGGCTGACACCCGCGCGCCGCTCGCCTACAATACGCACCCTGTTGATTTGACAACGATTTGCGGCACTACCCGCCGCCCATGAAAGCCCGATTATGTTGCGACTCGCCGAAATCAAGCTGCCGCTTGACCACCATGACTCCGCGCTGCGCGAAGCGGTCTGTGACCGCCTCGGCGTGCCCGACAGCGCCATCCGCGCGCTCACCGTTTTCAAGCGCAGCTACGACGCGCGCCGCTCCTCGCAGCAGCTGATCTACATCGTCGACCTGGATATCGCCGGCGAAGACGCACTGCTGAAGAAATTCAAGGGCGACCCGCACGTCGGCGCCACGCCGGACATGCACTACTACTACGTCGGCCAGGCGCCAGCGACGCTGCCGTGCCGGCCGCTGGTGGTCGGTTTCGGCCCCTGCGGCATCTTCGCCGCGCTGATCCTGGCGCAGATGGGCTTCAGGCCCATCGTGCTGGAGCGCGGCAAGGAAGTGCGCCAGCGCACCAAGGACACCTGGGGCCTGTGGCGCAAGAACGTGCTGAACCCGGAATCCAACGTGCAGTACGGCGAGGGCGGTGCCGGCACCTTCTCCGACGGCAAGCTGTACAGCCAGATCAAGGACCCGCGCTACCTCGGCCGCAAGGTCATAGCCGAGTTCGTCAAGGCCGGCGCACCGGAAGAGATCGTCTACGTCGCCAAGCCGCACATCGGCACCTTCAAGCTGGTGACGATGGTGGAGAAGATGCGCGCCACCATCATCGAGCTGGGCGGCGAGATCCGCTTCGAGCACAAGGTGACCGACATCCTGCTGGAGGGCGACGGCGATACGCGCCAGCTGCGCGGCGTGGTGCTGGAAAACGGCGAACAGCTGCTGTCCGACCACGTGGTGATGGCGCTGGGCCACAGCGCGCGCGACACCTTCGAGATGCTGCACGCGCGCGGCGTGTACATGGAGGCCAAGCCGTTCTCCATCGGCTGCCGCATCGAACACCCGCAGTCGCTGATCGACAAGGCGCGCCACGGCAAGCACGCCGGCCACCCTATCCTCGGCGCCGCCGACTACAAGCTGGTGCACCACGCCAAGAACGGCCGCGCGGTGTACAGCTTCTGCATGTGCCCGGGCGGCACCGTGGTCGCCGCCGCCTCCGAGCCGGGGCGCCTGGTCACCAACGGCATGAGCCAGTATTCGCGTAACGAGCGCAACGCCAACTCGGCGCTGGTGGTCAGCATCACCCCGGAAGACTACCCGGGCGACGGCCCGCTGGCCGGCATCGCGCTGCAGCGGCAGCTGGAAGAGCTGGCGTTCAAGCTCGGCGGCGAGAACTACGAGGCGCCGGCGCAGCTGGTCGGCGACTTCCTCGCCGGCAAGCCGTCGACGCAACTGGGTGAAGTGGAGCCATCGTACAAACCGGGGGTGAAGATGAGCGACCTGGCCAGCATCCTGCCGCCGTACGCGGTGGAGGCGATGCGCGAGGCGCTGCCGGCCTTCGACCGCCAGATCCGCGGCTACGCGATGCACGACGCGGTACTGACCGGGCTGGAGACGCGCACCAGCTCGCCGCTGCGCATCACCCGTGGCGACGACCTGCAAAGCCTGAACGTGCGCGGCCTGTATCCGGCCGGCGAAGGCGCCGGTTACGCCGGCGGCATCCTGTCGGCCGGCGTCGACGGCATCCGCATCGCCGAAGCGGTGGCGAAAAGCATGCTCGGCCTGCACTGAACCAGCGCAAGCCATTGCCATCGAAACGCGGCGCGCCCGGCTGGCGCGCCGCATTTTTTGCTGCGACCGCCTGGCGGCCGTGGTAAAACGCCCGTATGCACACGAGTCACGTCGCGGCAATTTTTAGTCGCACGTGCTAAAACCAAGGTTGGCCGCAGGGCCACACACCGGTCCTTGCCACCAACCGGGTCATAACCAGCGCCCGGCACGTATCGGGCGCCCACCTGTTGAAACCCTTGCTTGCAAAGGAACTACCGTGAAGCTTTCCATCAAATCGCTGGCCATCGCCAGCCTCGCCGTCGCCGTTACCGGTTGTGCAGTCAATCCGCAAACCGGCCAGAATGAAATGAGCAAGACCGCCACCTACGGCCTCGGCGCCGCCGCTGCCTGCGGTATCGTCGGCGCGCTGACCCATGGCGGCAAAGGCGCACGCAACTCGGCACTGGCCTGCGGCGCACTGGGTGCCGGTGTCGGCGCCTACATGGACTACCAGGAAAAACTGCTGCGCGAAAAACTGGCCAACAGCCAGGTGCAGGTGCAGCGCGTCGGCGACCAGATCAAGCTGGTGATGCCGGAAAACATCACCTTCGCCACCGGCAGCGCCACGCTGGGCAGCGGCGCGGTGAAGACGCTGGGTGACGTGGCCGGCGTGCTGGCCCAGTACGCCGACACCACCATGGTCGTGGCCGGCCATACCGACAGCACCGGCAGCCAGGCGCTGAACCAGAGCCTGTCCGAGCGCCGTGCCGCCGCCGTGGCTACCGTGCTGCAGCAGCGTGGCGTCGCCGCCGCGCGCATCCGCAGCGTCGGCTACGCCTCCAGCCAGCCGGTGGCCGATAACGGTACTGCCGAAGGCCGCGCCAGGAACCGCCGCGTCGAAATCGCCATCGACCCGATCAAGCAGTAAGCCGTCAGCGCTATCGCCACCGCCCCTGCCGCCCACGCGCCAGGGGCGGTTTTTTTACGCTCAGCGTGGCGGAATGGAGTAGGTGCCGCTGACGTGCGCCACCGGCTCGGCGGCGCCGTCGGAGTACAGCAGCACCTCGCCCACCGCCAGCCGCTGCCCCAGCTTGAGGATGCGGCCTTCGGCGATGATGTCCGCCGGCGGCGGCTTGCGCAGGAAATTGATGTTGAGGCTGGTGGTCACCGCCAGCTCCACCGGGCCGATCATGCCCAGCACCACCGCGTACAGCGTGGCGTCGGCAATCGCCATCAGCGCCGGCCCGGCGACGGTGCCGCCGGGGCGGATCTGCGCCGGATTGAACTGCATGCGCAGCCGGGCCCAGCCGTAGCCGATGTGCTCGCAGCGGATACCGAACAGCGCGCACAGCGGCAGCGCCTCGTCGATCAGTGCCTGAAAGGCCTGCGGGGTCATGCGTGCTGCGGTGTCGCCATGCATCATCTGCCATCCCTGACTACAGTGAAGTAAGCAGCTTAACAGCCGGCCACGTTGGCCGCAGGCTTTGCGGTATCATCGCCGTCCCTTTCCCTTATCCAGCGAGCCGAACATGAGCGACCTCACGCCCGTTACCCCCAAGCCCTGCCACAAATGCGGCGCCCCCGCCGAGGTGGTCAAAGCCGGCTCGCGCCGTTTCTGGGTGCAGTGCTCGCGCTACGCCGGCCAGGGCACCTGCTCGGCGATCGGCTCGCAGGCCGACAATCGCAAGGAAGCGATCGCCAACTGGAACAAGATCCGCTGACGCGGGCATTGTGCCGGCCATGGTCTAGCATGAAATCAGGATACGGTCGGAGATGCCTGTGCGCTTATTCCTGTTCTGCCTGCTGCTGAGTGCGGCACTGCCGGCGCTGGCCGGCGGCTGGCGCGTGGTCGGCGACGAGCAGTTCGCGCCGTACAGTTTCCAGTACGGCGAAGACCCGCAACCGCGCGGGCTGGACGTGGAAGTGGTGCAGGCGGTGCTGCGCGAAGCCGGCATCGAATACCAGCTGCGGCTGTATCCGTGGGCGCGGGTGAAGCAGATGCTGGCGCTGGGCGATGCCGAGATGGCGTTCCAGTTCGCCGGCACCCCGGAGCGCAAGGCGCAGTACGAGCTGGTCGGCCCGCTGCGCAGCGGCGCCACCGTGTTCATGACCACGCGCAAGCTGCCGCTGGCCGACTGGCGCCGGCTGGACGACCTGAGGCCGTATGTCGTCGGCCAGGTCAGCGGCTATGCCTACGAGGCCGCCTTTGACAGTTTCGAGCTGGTGCGCGACAGCAGCGCGCAGAATCCGCGCCAGCTGGTCGCCATGCTGCTGGCCGGCCGCATCGACATCATCGTCGGCGACCGCCTGCAGCTGATGCACTTCGTGCGCGAACAGCGGGCAGAGCAGCAGGTACGCATCCTGCCGCGCCCGCTGGTGGAAATGCCGCGCTATGTCGCCTTTGCCAAGGGCGACAGCGCGCGGGCACAACGCTTTGCCAGTGCGCTGCAGCGCCTGCAGCGCGCCGGCAAGCTGGACGCCATTTACCGGCGCTGGGGGCTGTAACAGCGTGTTCACGAGCTGGCGAGCGACGGCGCGACAGGGCGACAAGGGCTGAGCAAGCGGCGTTTGCCTGCTGGCAAACACGGCTGTCGCCACTGTTTGAACGCCGTGTCGCCCGCTGCGATCCGGTCGCAGCAGAATCGTGCGCCGCTGCCAAACGCACCCGCGTCCGGACAGGAAGGGGGACACCATGCGACACCTGTCTTTGCTACTGTGCCTGATACTGGGCTCGACGCCAGCGTTGGCCGCAGAGCCGCCGGCAGTGCCCGGCTGGCAGGACTACCGCGACGGCAAGCTGGCCAGCGCGCGCCAGCACTTCGAGGAAGCGGCCGGCGCCGGTGACCGGGTCGCCGCCTTCAATCTGGCGATGCTGTACTGGCGCGGCGAAGCCGTCGCCACCAGCAAGCCCAAGGCGCTGTACTGGCTGCGCAAGGCAGCCGAGCAGCAGCTGCCGCAGGCTGAGCACGCGCTGGGCATCCTCTACGAAAACGGCGACGCGGTACCCAAGTCGCTGACGCGCGCCACCTACTGGTTCGACCGCGCCGCCAACCACGGCCTGATCGTGGCGCAGATCGACCTCGGCACCCAGTTTTTCCTCGGCCGCGGCGCGCCGCAGGACTACGCCCGCGCCGCCTACTGGTATGAAAAAGCCGCGGAACAGGGCGACGCCGGCGCGCAATACCTGATTGCCAGCATGTACGAGTACGGCCACGGCGTGCGCCGCGATCTGGAAAGCGCGATCCGCTGGTACGCCAAGGCCGGGGTGCAGGGCGATGTCGCCGCCACGCTGAAGGCAATCGAGCTGGCGAAACAGATCAGCGGCCAGGCGCTATAGCGCACAGCATGCAAAACGGCGGGGAAACCCCGCCGTTCTGGTCTGCGCCGCGCTCAACCCAAGCTCAACCCAGGCTGAGCGCCGTCTCGTCGTCCTCCGCCTCCTCGCCGAGGAAGCCGCCGCTCTGGTGCGCCCACAGCCGCGCGTACAGGCCGCCACGGGCCAGCAGGCTGGCGTGGTCGCCTTCCTCCACGATGCGGCCCTTGTCCAGCACGATCAGGCGGTCCATCGCCGCGATGGTCGACAGCCGGTGCGCGATGGCCACCACCGTCTTGCCCTCCATCAGCCGGTACAGGCTGCGCTGGATCGCCGCTTCCACCTCCGAATCCAGCGCGCTGGTGGCCTCGTCCAGCAACAGGATCGGCGCGTCCTTCAGCATCACCCGCGCGATGGCCACCCGCTGCCGCTGGCCGCCGGACAGCTTCACGCCGCGCTCGCCGACGTGGGCGTCGTAGCCGCTGCGGCCCTTCGGATCGGTTAGCGTCTGGATGAATTCGTGCGCCTCGGCGCGCTCGGCGGCGGCGATCATCTGCGCGTCGCTGGCGTCATTGCGGCCGTACAGCAGGTTGTCGCGCACCGAACGGTGCAGCAGCGAGGTGTCCTGCGTCACCATGCCCACCTGCGCGCGCAGGCTGTCCTGCGTCACCTGCGCGACGTCCTGGCCGTCGATCAGGATGCGGCCACTTTCCACGTCGTAGAAGCGCAGCAGCAGGTTGACGATGGTGGACTTGCCGGCGCCGCTGCGACCGACGAGGCCGATCTTCTCGCCGGGGCGGATGGTCAGCGACAGCTCGTCGATCACCGTGCGCGTGCCGCCGTAGCTGAAGCTGACCTGCTCGAAGCGCACCTCGCCACGGCCAACCTTGAGCGGCTGCGCCTGCGGCGCGTCCTTGATCGCCACCGCGCGCGACAGGGTGTTGATGCCGTCCTGCACCGTGCCGATGTGCTCGAACAGGCTGGACATCTCCCACATGATCCAGTGCGAGATGCCGTTCAGGCGCAGCGCCATCGCGGTGGCCGCCGCCACCGCGCCGACGCCGACCGCGCCGCGCGTCCACAGCCACAGCGTGGCGCCGGCGGTGCTGGCGATCAGCAGCATGCTCAGCAGGTGGTTGACGATCTCGAAGCCGCTGACCAGCCGCATCTGGCGGTAGGCGGTGTGCAGGAACTCCTGCATCGCGCCGCGGGCAAAGCCGGCCTCGCGCTGGCCGTGCGAGAACAGCTTCACGGTGGCGATATTGGTGTAGGCGTCGG
>NZ_LFDT01000034.1:0-34326 GCF_001037925.1 Vogesella sp. EB
AAGCGCCGGCATGGTTCCGCAAATGGGCTATCGCCGGTAGAGTTTGAGAAGCAATATTTCCAACGACTCAAGAGTGTCTAGAGAAGCCGGGGCGATTCAGTCGATTGAAGCTGAGGTAAGAAATGGCTGTGCTCGTCTTGCTTGAAAATAAAGCAAAAAAAGAGCGTTGCGGCAAGGGGGAACCACAACGCTCAGGAAGAAACACGTCAGCAACAGTATTGCCCGCCGTGTTCTTCATCCTAGACCAGATGGCCTGAATTGCGAGAAGGAATTGCGCTGCGACGGGCCTGGCCAATGCCTCAGGTGCGTGGCAGGGTAACGCCGACTTGTCCCATGTACTTGCCGGCGCGATCCTTGTAGGAAACGTCACAGATTTCGTCGGACTCGAAGAATAGCACCTGCGCCACACCCTCGTTGGCGTAGATTTTTGCTGGCAGCGGCGTGGTATTGGAGAACTCCAGCGTGACGTAGCCTTCCCATTCAGGCTCAAACGGGGTGACGTTGACAATGATGCCGCAGCGGGCATAGGTCGATTTTCCCAGGCACACGGTCAGAACCGAGCGCGGAATCTTGAAGTATTCGACGGTGCGAGCCAAGGCAAAGGAGTTGGGCGGGATGATGCAGTAGCCCTTGCCGGATACCTCGACAAACGATTGTGGATCGAAGTTCTTCGGGTCGACGATGGTGCTGTTGATATTGGTGAAGACCTTGAATTCATCGGCGCAGCGAATATCGTAGCCGTAGCTCGATGTGCCGTACGAAATGACTTTCTCGCCGTTAACCTGCTTGACCTGCTCGTACACGAATGGCTCGATCATGGCCTGTTCTTCAGCCATACGACGGATCCATTTGTCGGATTTGATGCTCATCTTGTTGTTTTCCAAGGCGCTTGAATTAGCTGCGGATTTTACCGTCCATGCCGGCAGTGAGGCTACCGGCAAGTATCAAGAAATATTGAATAGCTTGGTAAAACAGGCAATTTCCAGTACCTGGCGCACGGTCTCCCGGCAGTTGACCAGTGCCAAGCCCTTGCTAGCGCTGCTGGTGCGTTCTTTCAGCAGTAGCAGCATGCCCAGTGCCGAGCTGTCCAGATAGGGTACCTGATCGAAATCGACCTCAATTTCGGTGATGTCATTGTTGTCGAGCAATTCTTGGCTTGCTTGGCGGAATGCCTTGTGGGCATTGAAATCGAATTGGCCAACAAGAAAGATGCTGCCAACATGGCCGCGCAGTTTAACAATAGGTTTCATCATGGAGTCATTGCCATTCATGGTTCGCCAGCCTGTGGAAGGACAACCGAGAACACGGTGCTGTCATCTTCGCGATGATAGCTTAGCTCGCCCCCCAGTGCGTCAATTACCCGCTTGGTGATGGCGAGGCCAAGACCGGTGCCGTTCGCTCTGGTCGTGAAAAAGGGTTCAAAGATACGGGGTACCAGCTCTGGAGCAATGCCTGGGCCGTTGTCTCTTATTCTGAATGTAAGACAGTTTTCGCGGTTCAGCACCTCCAGCGTGATCTTTCCGTCGGCCGGTACGTGTTGCAGTGCATTTTCGAGCAGGCCGATCATGGCCGCTGCCAGCTCTTTGGGGCGGCAGTTCAGCGACGTTTGCTCCAGTGCCGCGGCATGAATCTGAAAGTGCACGCCATGGCCCTCGCACTGTGGCGCGAAGGACTGCTCCAACTCGTGTACCAGTTCGGGTAGCGGGTAGCGGGTGATCTGTTCGCTGGAGGTGTTCTGGCGCACAAAGCCCAGCATTTCCTGGGTGAGTCCCTCCAGCGCTTGCAGGCGGTCGACAATCTTACGTGAAAACTTTAGTCGTTCCTCGGCTGAAAGTGTTGGCCGCTCCAGGTTCTTGGCGTAGAGCAGGGCGGTGGCCAGTGGGGTGCGCAGCTGATGGGCCAGCGATGCGGCCATTTGCCCCATGGAGGCGAGCTTGTTTTGTTGTGCCAGTTGCTCATGCAGGTGGCGCAATGTGCCCACGTCATGAAGGAGGAAGATCGTCGACCGGTCGTCTAGTGGGCAGGTTTGCAGGGTCAGGTAGCGTGTCCGGCCGCTATGCGGGTCGGCAAGGTGGATTACGCCGTCTGCATCCATCTGCCGCAGTAGTGCTGCTTCGTTCCAGTGCGCGTCTCTCTGCAGTCCGGGCAGCATCGTTTTCGCTGCATTGTTCAATGAGATGATCTGTTTTTTTGCATCGGTTTCGATGACACCGGCAGGTAATTCATTGACGAGGGTGGCCAGTCGCTGTGCCAGCTGGGCGTTGGCTTGCGACTTTTGCAGTAGCTCATCATTGGCTTGGGTCAACTGAGTGTTCAACTCTTCAACTTTGATCTCAAGCTGTTGGTATGCTTTGATCAACTCATCGGTTACCGCATTAAAGTGGGCAAATGTTGCGGCCAACGTTTCCGGGGTGGTATTTGTTGATAGATTATTCGACATTAAGCAGGCGCCATTTGTAAAGGCTAGTTAAACCGTATGATAATCCTACCCCTGTGCGCGGGATGTGATGGTGCTGGACTCCTTATGGAGCACAGGCGATACTACTCGGAGTGTTGCCATTCTGGAATGTAAAGCTTGACGCAGGCTGGCATGAATGTCTTTGTCGTAAGAAATGAATTTTTCCTCGGAGGTTTCCGTGTCTGAGCTTCTTAAAAAAATCGATGCCCGCACCAAGCTGGCAGGAACGAACAAACTGGAAATTCTCTTGTTCTCTCTTGGGGTTGACCAAAGAACGGGGCGCAAGGAGACCTTCGGTATCAATGTTTTCAAAGTGCGTGAAGTGATGCGGACCCCGGAAATCACCTCTGCGCCGGAAATGCCGTCTTCCGTCGAAGGCATGGTTAGTCTGCGTGGCAGCCTGGTGCCGGTGATCGATCTGGCACGCTACGCCGGCATCGTCAGCGAGAAACGCCCGGAAATCATGATCGTGACCGAGTACAACGGTCATACCCAAGGCTTTCTGGTCGAGGCGGTAGATACCATCCTGCGTCTGGATTGGGCAGCAATGCGGGTGCCGCCGGAGATGATTACCAACCGGATGGGCGGTCTAGTCACTGCGGTCACTGAGCTGGATGGCGGTACGCTGGTCATGATGATGGACGTTGAAAAGGTGCTGGCGGAAACAGCCATGTACGGTGACGAGCACCAGTTCATTGGCATCGATCCGATTAAAGAGCCGCGCATGGTGTACTTTGCCGATGATTCGGCGGTTGCTCGCAAACAGATCCAGCAAACATTTGAGGTCATGAACATCAAGTATGCTTCGGCTATCAATGGAATGCGGGCATGGGATGACCTGCAGCGCATGGCGTCGCAGGCCGAGCTGGCTGGGCGCAAGTTGAGCGATGTCGTGAACCTGGTGCTGACCGACGTCGAGATGCCTGAGATGGACGGTTATATGCTGACCAAGCTCATCAAGTCCGATCCGCGCTTCCATGGCATTCCGGTGCTGATGCACTCCTCGCTGTCGGGGCAATCCAACCAGAAGCTGGGTGAGTCGGTTGGCGTCGATGCCTATGTATCCAAGTTCGAGCCACAAAAGCTCTCGATGAAAATCCGCGAGATGCTGAAGATTTGAGCTGATTTGCGCTTTATTTAAGGAGTGGCCATGTCCGCATCTGATGCCTCTTTGCTAGCCAATATCGATGCCCGTACCAAGCTGGCGGGATCGAACAAGATGGAAATTCTGCTGTTTTCGTTGGGTACCCGCGAAACATTCGGGATCAACGTGTTCAAGGTGCGTGAAGTGTCGCAGACGCCTTTCGTCACCAAAACCCCCAATATGCCGTTTGGTGTCGAAGGGGTATTGTCCCTGCGCGGCAACATCATCCCCGTGATTTCGCTGGCCAAGTTCATTGGTTGTGAATTGGCGGAGGGTGGCTACAACACCATGATCGTCACCGAGTTCAACAAAAGCACCCAGGCTTTCTTGGTGGATTCGGTGGATCGCATCATTCGTGTCGATTGGGACAAGGTGCGCGCGCCTGAAAACGTGATGAATACCACCCAGCAGACGCTGATCACGGCGGTGACCGAGCTGGATGACGGCAAGCTGGTCTCCATTCTGGATGTTGAGCAGATCCTGTCCAGCGTTGTCGGCGAGACCCGTTTGCCGGATATTCCACAGGCGGCGTTGGAGGATGACCAGTATGTCTTCTTCGTTGACGATTCGGTGGTGGCGCGGAAAGAGATTTCCAACGTGATGGACAAGATGTCCCTCAAGTATCATCAGGCAAACAACGGCAAAGAGGCGTGGGACAAATTGCAGGTGCTGGCGAACAGAACCTGGTCCGACTCCGAAAGCCTGCATGACAATCTGAAACTGATTCTGGTCGATGCGGAAATGCCGGAAATGGATGGTTATGTGTTGACCAAATTGATCAAGTCGGATGCCCGGTTTTCCGGTATTCCGGTGGTGATGCACTCGTCCCTGTCATCCAATGCCAACCGGGCCATGGGCGCCAGTGTCGGTGTTGATGCCTATGTCGCCAAGTTTGACCCTGCGGTGCTTGCGGATACAATCATTCCTTTCCTTCAGCGCTAGGAACAAAATAAGCTGGGAATTGATATCAGCTCAGGAAAAAGCCAATGATAGATAAGAATATGAGATTTCTGGTTGTTGATGATTTCTCAACAATGAGAAGGATTGTGCGCAACCTCTTGAAGGAATTGGGTATTACCAATGTCGACGAAGCCGAGGATGGTCAGGTTGCATTGCACAAGCTGAAAACACAGCATTTTGACTTCATCGTCTCCGACTGGAACATGCCAAACATGACCGGCATCGAACTGCTGCGTGCGGTGCGGGCTGATCCGCAACTGAAGACGCTGCCGTTCCTGATGATCACTGCCGAAGCGAAACGCGAAAACATTATCGAGGCGGCGACGGCTGGAGCCAGTGGCTACATCGTGAAGCCGTTTACTGCCGCGACACTGGAAGAAAAGATGGGCAAGATCTTCCAGAGCCTAAACAAATAAAAGCAGCCTGTACTGTTGCCAGGAGAAATTGTCGTGCCGGATCATCTTCTTGAAAGTGGCGATTCGCCAGAGCTGGAAGCTCTATTTGAAAGCATTGCCAAACAGCAGGCCTCTCAGCAGGAGGCGCCCTCGGCAGAGGTTGATGGTGCGAATCCCCAGGCTGCATTGGCAATTTATGCCCAGGTCGGCCAAATGACCCGCAAGCTGCACGATGCGCTGCGTGAGCTTGGTTACGACAAGTCCTTGGAAAAGGTGGCGGATGCCCTTCCTGACGCTAAAGACCGCTTGGGTTACATCGCCACGCTGACGGCCAATGCCGCGGAGCGGGTGCTGAATGCAACCGATATTGCCCGTCCGATCCAGGATGAGCTGCAGTCCCAGCCCGCAAGCTTGTCGGGCCGTTGGGACCAGCTGTTTGCCAACCAGTTGTCGGTTGACGATTTCAAGTTGTTGGCTGCAGATACTCGCCGCTTCCTGGCCCAGGCGCCACAGCAGACGGCGGCGACCAATGCCCAGTTGCTTGAGATCGTGATGGCGCAGGATTTCCAGGACTTGACCGGGCAGGTGATCAAGAAGGTCATGGACATGGTCAAAACGCTGGAAAGCGAGCTGCTGACCGTGTTGATCGAGTACCTGCCAGCCGAGAAAAAAGTGGAGCTGGGCACCGATCTGCTGCAAGGTCCGGTCGTGAACCCTGATGGCCGTTCCGACGTGGTAACCAATCAACAGCAAGTGGATGATTTGCTGGAAAGCTTGGGTTTCTAAGGCGCGCGATCGTCTAGGCCGTCTACTGCGGGCCGATAATGAAAAGGAAGTCAAAATGAGCGACTTTGCAGGTATGGAAGATCTGATGCAGGATTTTCTGCTCGAGTCCACGGAGCTGTTGTCCGATGTCGACAACAAGCTATGCGAGCTTGAGAAACGGCCTAATGACAAGGCGTTACTGAATGATATCTTCCGGGGCTTCCATACCATCAAGGGCGGAGCCGGCTTTCTGAATGTATCGGCAATGGTGACCATCTGTCACCGTACCGAAAACCTTTTTGACAAGCTGCGCAACGGCGAGTTGCCGCTGTCGTCGGAACTGATGGATGTGATTCTGGATGCGACGGGCGTGGTGCGCGGCATGTTCACCACCTTGTCGCAAGGGCTGTCGCCGGCCGCGCCGGATGCCGGCTTGCTCGCAGCACTGGACAGTGCGCTGGCAGGCAACCTGGTGCCTCCCGCTGCACCCGTGGCTGCGCCTGCTGCGGCACCGGCTGCGGCCTCCAATACACCGGACTGGAATGTGTTGCACGCGGCAGTGACCAAGACAGGCGCCCCTGCTGCAGCGACACCGGCTGCGGTTGCGGTGGTGACGGCACCGGTTGTCGAGGCTGTCGTCGAGACGCCGGCGGTGCCAGTCGTGGCCGCCAAGCCGGTACCGGCAAAGATGGCGCCACAACAAGGCATGGCCAGTGCGCCGCCGGAAAACACCATTCGCATTGATACCGTTCGTCTGGACCAGGTGCTGAACCTGTCCGGTGAAATCGGCCTGACCAAGAACCGTCTGACCACGCTGCGTACCGAAATCCTGCAGGGCAATATGGAGACGCATACCCTGCGCTCCCTTGACGAGGCGATCAGCCAGCTCGATCTGCTAGTCAGCGATTTGCAGAATGCGGTGATGAAGACCCGCATGCAGCCGATCGGGCGCCTGTTCCAGAAGTACCCGCGTCTGGCGCGGGACCTGGCGCGGCAATTGGGCAAGGAGGTCGAGCTGGTCATTACCGGCGAGGAAACCGAACTCGACAAGACCATGATTGAGGACCTGAACGACCCGTTGGTGCATCTGGTGCGCAATGCAGTCGATCACGGAGTTGAGTCCTCCGAAGAACGTATCAGCGTCGGCAAGAAGCCGCAGTCGCTGGTGCAGTTGTCGGCCGAGCAGGTTGGCGATCATATCGTCATCGAGATCACCGATGACGGCAAGGGGATGAATCCCGAGGCGCTGCGCCGCAAGGCCATCGAAAAAGGCCTGATCGATGCGGAAACGGCCAACGGTCTCGACGAGAAGCAGTGCCTGCAGCTGATTTTCCTGCCGGGCTTCTCCACCAAGGACCAGATTTCGAACGTGTCTGGCCGCGGTGTCGGCATGGACGTGGTACGCACCAATATCCAGAAGCTGAATGGCCGTATCGACATCAACTCCGAGCAGGGTGTCGGCACCAAGATCAGCATTTCGCTGCCGCTGACGCTGGCCATTCTGCCGGTGCTGGTGGTGCGTGCCTGCAACCAGCCATTTGCGGTGCCGCTGGCGATGGTGCGTGAAATCATTCCGATCGATGTTGCCGCAATCCAGGAAGTCTCGGGACGGCCAACCATCGTGGTGCGCGACGAGATCCTGCCGTTGAAGACACTGGCCAACCTGCTGAACTGGGCGCCGACACAGAAGCCGCAATTCGGCGTGCTGATGCAGTCCGCCGAGAAGTCCTTCATCCTCGCCGTCGACTCCTTTGTCGGCCGTGACGATGTGGTGATCAAGCCGCTGCAGAACATTCGTCCGAAAGGCGTTGCCGGTGCCACCCTGTCCGGTGACGGTTCGGTGGTGCTGGTGCTGGACATGGAAGACTTGCTGATGGGGCAGGCGGATGCACCGAGTGGTGGCGCGATGATGCTTCGCAACGCTGACAACTATTCTTACTGAGCCTGCTTGCAATGTCCGTATCGGCTTTTTTGGGAAGACAGCCTGTTCTGAACCGTAACCAGCAGCTCATCGGCTATGAGCTGCTGTTCCGTGAAAGCGAAACCTCGACCGAAATCGGGCGGCATGCCGAGCTGGATGCCGATACCGAGGTGCTGGTCAATACCCTGAACCACATGGGTACCAGCTGGCTGATCGGCAACAAGCTGGCCTTCATCAATGTCGGCGAGTCGATGATCGGCAGCGACTTTCTGGAGTTGCTGCCGCCGCGGCGGGTAGTGCTGGAAATCTCCGGCAAGCTGACGCCTTCCAACGAGCTGCTGTCCCGTGTCCGTCACCTGCGTTCCCTCGGCTTCGGGGTGGCGCTGGATGGCTTTTCGTTCGAATCGCCGGCGGCGGCCTTTCTCGACCTGGCCAACTACGTCAAGCTGGATGTGCAGTCGATGGATGCACAGGCTTTCCAGACGCTGGCGGTACGTTTGCGCAGCTATCCGGTGATCCGTATCGCCGAGCGCGTCGAGACCTATGAACACTACCATCTGGCCCGCGATCTGGGGCTGGACGGCTATCAGGGCTACTACTTTGCCAAGCCGGAAACCCTGTCCGCCAAGGTGATACACCCCAGTTTTGCCAATACCCTCAAGCTGTTGAACCTGCTGCGTCAGGATGCGGCGCTGAAAGAGGTGGAGGCGGTGCTGAAAACCGACGTTGCGCTGTCCTTCAAGTTGCTGCGCTACGTCAACTCGGCCGCAGCCGGGCTGAATACCACTATCAGTTCGTTCTCGCATGCCTTGACGGTACTGGGCTACAAACGCCTGTACCGCTGGCTGACGCTGCTGCTGGTGACCAGTTCGGAAAACGGCCTGATGCCGGCCGCGCTGCAGAAAACCGCGGTGTCACGTGCGCGCATGATGGAGCTGATCGCACTGGAGTCCGGTCTGCCTTCCGATGTCGCGGACAGTTTCTTCATTACTGGCATGTTTTCGTTGCTGGATGTGATTTTCGATATGCCGATCGCGCTGGCGCTGGAGCATCTCAACCTGCCGGAAGAGATTTGCGAGGCGCTGATGGTGCATGCCGGCCGTTATGGCCTGTGCCTGGAACTGGTGCTGGCGATGGAAGCCGGCACCGACAATCTGCCGCAACTGGCGCAGCGCCTGAACATCGAGGCCGAGGCCTTGAACCTGTTGCACACCAGTGCACTCTCTTGGGTGGAAGAGCTTAGTCTATAATCACCCCTCTGTTTCTCTCGGTTAACTCAATCATGAAGTATCTGGCTATCGATACGTCGAACACGCATGTTTCGATTGCGGTCGCTGTGGACGAGCGTTTTTTCTCGTCAACCTTGCCGGTGGTGAATGGCCACTCCGAAGAGACCCTGCCGTTGATCCAGCGCCTGTTGGCCGATAGCGGCATCGGCTTGGCCGAACTGGACGGCATCATTTACGGCCAGGGGCCGGGTGCCTTTACCGGTTTGCGCATCGGTTGCGGCATTGCGCAGGGACTGGCGCTGGCGCATGACTTGCCGCTGATCCCGGTGCCGACGCTGGACGTGATTGCCTTCCAGTCCGGTGCGCCGGCGGTGCAGGTGGTGATGGATGCGCGCATGAACGAGGTCTACACCGCGAGCTATCGCGACGGCGTGGCGCTGACGCCGATCACGCTGCAGGCGCGGGGCGAGTTGACCGTTCCCGCCGATATCCCGGTGCTGGCGGGCGACTGCGCACAGGAGCTGACCTGCCCTGGCAAGACGGTGTACGAGCTGCGTCCGGATGCGGCCAGCTATATCCGGCTGGTACGCCGTGGCGGCTATGCTGCCGTGGCGCCGGAGGCGGCGGGGCTGCTGTATATCCGCGACAAGGTGGCGCTGACAGCCGCCGAACAGCAAGCACGCAAGCATGGCTGAGCTGCGCCGGCTGTCCGATCCGGCGCTGGCCGAAGCGCTGCACCAGCTGGAGGCGGCGGTGTGCGCACATCCGTGGGCCACGGCGGTCTACGCGCAAACGCTGGCCTCCGCCAGCGAACGGGTGCAGGTGCTGCAGCCGGCAGACGCGTGGCTGGCGGTGCTGGTTTCCGAGCAGATTCTGGACGAATTGCATATCCACAATATTTTCGTGCCGCTGGCCATGCAGCGTCGAGGCCATGCCCGCGCCGTGCTGCAGGCAGCCTTGGCCGAAGCGCAGTCCGCCGGTGCCAGTCGTTGCCTGCTGGAGGTGCGCGCCGGTAATGCCGCGGCCATCGGCCTGTATCGTTCGCTCGGTTTTGTCGACTGCGGTGTGCGCAAGGGCTACTACCGGCATGAGCACGACCGCGAGGACGCGCTGCTGATGGAGTGTCCGCTATCATGAGCCGCCAACATCTACTGCTTCGCGAGCTGGGGCTGGCACCACGCTGGCGCTTGCGCCATGGCGCGGCGCCGGAGCCGGCCTTGGCACCGGTTGCGGCCAACCTTGTGCCTGCTGCCGCACCCGTGATGCCAGCGGTCGCCGTTCCGGTAGTTGTGCCGGCGGTGGCAGCGGTGCCGGCGCCTGCCGTTGTCGAACCGGCCGTGGCGGCGTTGCCCGATTGGGCCACCTTGCAGCAGCAGGTAGCAAGCTGTACCGCCTGTGGCCTGTGCCAGACCCGTACCCAGGCGGTGTTCGGCAAGGGCAATCCGCGGGCGCGCATCATGCTGGTCGGCGAGGCGCCCGGTGCGGAAGAGGACAAGCAAGGACTGCCGTTCGTCGGCAAGGCCGGGCAACTGCTGGATAATATGCTGGCTGCCATCGGTCTGAGCCAGGACGATGTCTTTATCGCCAATGTGCTGAAGTGTCGCCCGCCGGGCAACCGTAATCCGGCCGTCGACGAAATGGCCGCTTGTGCCGACTACCTGCGCTGGCAGATTGCCCACGTCCAACCGGAGGTGCTGGTGACGCTGGGTCGCTTCGCCGCCCACGCGCTGTTGCAGAGCGATGCCGCCATTGGCGCGCTGCGACGCGAGACGCACCAGTATCAGGGCATCCCCTTATTCGTCACTTTTCATCCGGCGTATCTGCTGCGCAGCCCTGGCGAAAAAGCCAAGGCGTGGCAGGATCTGCTGGCTATCCGTCGTGCGCTGGCCAAAAAGGCCTGATGTGGCGCAGCGACCGTTCCCTTCTTCTGGATAATTCAAGTCAATATCATGTGGTTCCGACAACTTAGTTTTTACCAGCTGCCTGCCCCGGAGCAGATCGTGGCCAGCAAGCTGGCCGATGCCCTGAATGCCCGTCAGTTCCAGCGCTGTTCCGGCCTCGACTGGTTCAGCGAGGGCTGGGTCGCTCCGGCACCCCATCTCGACGAGCCGCTGTATGTGCAGCGCGAGCGCTTGCTGCTGTCGCTGCGTCGCGAGGACAAGGTGTTGCCGGCCGGCGTAATCCGCGACTTCTTGGACGCCAAGTTGCGCGACATCGAGCAGCAGGAGCTGCGCAAGGTTGGCCGCAAGGAAAAGCTGGCGATGAAGGAGCAGATCACCGACGACCTACTGCCGCGCGCCTTTACCCGTACCAGCCGCACGGCCGCCTATTTCGATCTGGCGCGCGGTTGGCTGGTGGTGGACAGCGGCTCCGCCAGCAAGGCAGAAGCCTTGCTGAGCAATCTGCGCGAGGCAATGCCGCCGCTGCCGGCCACGCTGCCGCGCACGGTGCTGTCGCCGCACACGCTGATGACCGACTGGCTGGCGGCGGGCGAGGCTAGCGGCGACTTCGTACTGGATTCCGACTGCGAGCTGAAGGACAGCTCGGAAAACGGCGCGGTCGTGCGCTGCACCCGCATGGACCTGACCGCCGACGAGATTCGTCAGCATATCGCCACCGGCAAGCAGGTGACCCGCCTCGGACTGATCTGGCGCGAGCGCATCCGCTTCACGCTGACCGATACCCTGCAATTGAAAAAGCTGCAGTTCCTCGACGTGCTGCAGGAAGAAGCCAGCCAGGCGGGGGACGACGCCGCCAGCCTGTTTGAGGCGACCTTCCTGCTGATGAGCGAGGAGCTGGGGGAGTTGATCGACGATCTGGTGCAGGCGCTGGGAGGCTTGCAGGATGCGGCCAACGTTGCGCCTCCGGCTGCAGCGCCGACCGCATCGGCACCGCCAGCCGCCGCCGCGGCGCCTGGCACGGTCGACGTACCCTGGGATTGATTCCGTGGCCGGGGCCTGCCGCCGTTGGCGGCAGGGTGCCTTGCTAGCGTGACCATCATGAAAAACGCCTTGCACCGACCGGTGCAAGGCGTTTTGTCATGGTTTGCCGGATGCGGCTTACAGCCCGCCGTCCTCGACGCGCAGCACCTGGCCTGGCTGGATCTGGTTGGCAACCAGCTGGGTGTTCCAGCGCTGGATGTCGCTGTGATGAATGCCGAACTTGCGGGCAATGCTGAACACGGTATCGCCGGCCTGCACCACGTACTCGGCCGATTTGCGTGCCGGCTGCTGATAGGCAACGGTGCGCAGTGGCGATGTCACGCTAGCGGTGACGTTGCCCAGCGGGGCGCCCAGCACGCGCAGGTTCTGCCCCAGCTTGACCGCATCGCTGTTCAGTGTGTTCAGGCTTTTCAGTTCCGCCACGCTCATGTTGTAGCGGCGCGAGATGTTGTACAGCGTGTCACCGTTGGCAACGACATGGTTTTCCACGCGGGTGGCCGGGCGCAACGGCAGCTCGGGAGCGTCGCTGGTGGTGGCCACCGAGGTCGCTGCCGGTTTGGCGCGCGGAGCCGGGGCGGCTTGCGGTTTGCTGACCGGCTGGCTCAGTGCGACGGTAATGCTGTTGCCACTGGTGACGGCAGGCGTGGCGACGTTGTTTGTCACAACGGCGACGGGAGCGACGCTAGCGGCAGGGCTGTTGGCGGCAAGGGCGGCGGCTGGTGCGGCAACCGGCGCGGCAACGGCAGTGACCGGGCTGCTTGTCAGTGAGCTTGCCGGTGTGCTGCTGGCGGAGCTGGTCGTGACGCTGGCAACGACAGGCGTGACGACAGGTGCTGCGGTGGTGGCCGGAGTGGCTGCGGCAACGCTGACGCTCGCAACGCGTACCACCGGCTGTTCACTGTTGCTGGCCAGCAGCACCGCCGGTGTGCTGGCCGGGGCGACGTCACTGGCTTCCAGTGTCGCCGGGGCATCCTGGGTGCGGGCGGCAACCAGCACCGGCCGGCCGGCGTTGACGGTGCGGTTACCCTGCAGGCTGTTGGCGACCAGCAGCTCGTTCGGGTTCATGTCGAATTGCTGTGCCAGCTCGGTGACGCTGAGGTCGCTTTCCGGTACATGCACCTGCCAGGTCAGCAGCGGCTTGTCCCATTTGGCCAGGTTGGTCTCGAAGCGGTGCAGCTTGGTCGCCGGCAGCAGCATCTGGCGGCCGCTTTTGTGGGCATACACCGGCAGGTTGAACGCGGGGTTGAGTTCCTTGAACTCGGAGACCGGCATTTCCGCCAGCTTCGCCGCGATGTCGATGTTCATGTGCTTGCCGGTGCTGACGGCGACAAAGGCCGGCTTGTTGGGCAGCACGTCGATGCGCAGGCCGAAGTTCTCCGGCTGCGCCATGATGTTGCGGATGGCGAGCAGTTTCGGCGCGTAGTTGCGCGTCTCGGCCGGCATCACGATGTTTTCGTAGCTTTCGGTTTCGCCCTTGGCGCGCACGCGGCTGATCGCCTTGCTCAGATTGCCCTGGCCCCAGTTGTAGGCGGCCAGCGCCAGGTTCCAGTCGCCGAAACGGTTGTACAGCACCTGCAGGTAATCCAGCGCGGCGCGGGTGGATTCCACCACGTCGCGGCGGCCGTCATACCACCAGGTCTGCTCCAGTTCGTACTCGCGGCCGGTAGCCGGCATGAACTGCCACAGGCCGGCGGCGCCGACCGGCGAGCTGGCGCTCGGTACGAAGGAGCTTTCCACCACCGGCAGGAAGGCCAGTTCGGTCGGCATGCCGCGCTTTTCCACCTCGTTCATGATGTGGAACAGGTATTTGCGGCTGCGATCGAGGGTGCGGCGCAGGTATTCCGGGCGCGCGGTGTAGTACTTCTCGTGGCGGCGTACCAGCTCGGGATTCACCTCCGGCAGCTGGAAGCCTTCGCGTGCGCGTTGCCACACGTTGTCGCCGTTGCGCAGCAGGCTGGTGTTGATCAGCATCATGTCCAGACCGGCGGCCAGGCCGTCGTCGACACCGGGCGTGCTCCAGCCCGGTATCGTCACGCTAGTGGTCGCGTGGGCGGCGGGCAGGGCAAGGAGAACGGCGAGGGCGAGCGGGGTAAATTTTTTCATGGCAACGGCCTGATCGGAGCATATCGGGCGATGCTACCACGCCCGCCTGCGACGTCAATTATGAAGCGCTATGTTGTTCATTTAATTTCTTAATTTTTGTGTCTTTCACGACAAAACTATTTGCCAGGCGGATGAATGGCCATTCAGCTGGTGCGGAAGTCATTTTTCCATTGCCGCAGGGTGGCAAACACGCTCAGCGCGTCATTGCCACCCCCGGGCTGATGGTGGCGCGCGGCGCGGCGGATGCCGGCCTCGCCGCAACGCAGGAACGGGTTGTGCTGCAGCTCGTCCGCCAGCAGGCAGGGCAGCGTCGGCAACTCCTGCTCGCGTCGTGCGCTGTCGCGTTGCCAGCGTTGCTGCAGCGCCGGATTGTCCGGCTCCAGCGTCAATGCAAATTGTAGATTAGCCAGCGTGTACTCGTGTGCCGGATAACACAGCGTCTGCGGCGGCAATGCGGCCAACCTTTGCAGCGAGGCGTGCAGGCTTTCTATGCTGCCGTCAAATACGCGGCCACAACCGGCGGCAAACAGGGTGTCGCCGCAAAACAGGTGCTGGCCGCAATGAAATGCCAGATGGTTGGCGGTGTGGCCGGGGACTTCGTAGACCTGGCAGCTCAGGCTCAGTGCCGGCAGTTGGCTGCCTTCCATCACCGGCACACTGACGCCGCTGACACCGGCCGGGCCGTACACCGGACAGTCCGGCCACTGCGCGTGCAGCGCCGGCAAGCCTCCGATATGGTCGTGGTGGTGGTGGGTGATCCAGATCGCGTGCAGCGCCAGTTGCGCCTGTGCCAGAAACTGCTGCACCGGGGCGGCGTCACCCGGGTCGACCACGATCGCGGCGCGGTCGTCGTGCAAAACCCAGATATAATTATCAGAGAACGCCTTGAGTGGGGTAATGCGTACAATGTCGGCCATGAATGATCCTGCAATGATGGAAGAGTTCGCTGACTGGCTGGCCAGCGCCGAACTGGGACAATACCTGCTGGCGCAGGAACAGGCTTTCTTCGACAGCGCGGTGGCCGACGTGTTCGGTTTCCGCGCGCTGCAGATCGGCCTGTGCCAGCACGATTTTCTCGCCATGAACCGCATCCCGTGGAAGGGTCTGGCGGCGGCCTGCGGCGAGCCGGGCGTGGTTTGCGATCCGGCCTTCCTGCCATTCGACAGCAAGAGCCTGGATCTGGTCATTTTGCCGCACGGGCTGGATTTTACCAGCCTGCCGCACCAGGTCCTGCGCGAAGCGGCGCGGGTGCTGGTGCCGGAAGGGCGGCTGATCATCACCGGTTTCAATCCGGCGTCGCTGTGGGGCGTGCGCCGCCTGCTGCAGGGACGGGAAGACAACCCGTGGCGCGGTAACTTCGTGTCGCTGCCGCGCATCCGCGACTGGCTGAAATTGCTGGAGCTGGAGCACGAGGCGACCTCATTCATGGCATACTCGCCGCCTTTGGCGCGCAAGGACTGGCTGGCCCGCTGGCAGTTCATGGAAAGCACCGGTGCACGTTGCTGGCCGCTGGCCGCCGGCGTCTATGGTGTCGTCGCCGTCAAGCGCCAGCGCGGCCTGCGCCTGATCACGCCGCGCTGGGCACCGGCCAAGCCGGCCCGGGCGATGCTGGTCGCCGGCGGTAACGACCGCAACCCGCTTACCCGTAGCTCTGATAACGAGACATTGCATGACTGACGAGATCGTCGAGATTTACCCTGATGGCGCCTGCAAGGGCAATCCCGGCCCCGGTGGCTGGGGCGTACTGTTGCGCTACAAGGGGCAGGAAAAGGAAATGTTCGGCGGCGAAGCCGGCACCACCAATAACCGCATGGAGCTGCTGGCGGTGATCCGGGGCCTGGAAACGCTGAAGCGCAGCTGCCGCATCGTGGTGTACACCGACTCGCAGTACGTGCAAAAAGGCATCTCCGAGTGGATCCACGGCTGGAAGACGCGCGGCTGGAAGACCGCCAGCAAGGAGCCGGTGAAGAATGCCGACCTGTGGCAGCAGCTGGACGCGCTACGCAACAACCACCAGGTGGAGTGGCGCTGGGTCAAGGGCCACGCCGGCCATGAATTCAACGAGCGCGCCGACCAGCTGGCCAATGCCGGCGTCGACAGCCTGCGCCGCTAGTCCTCTGTCCGCCTGCGGCCAACCTTGAACCCCATCCGATACCATCATGCGCCAAATCATTCTTGATACCGAGACCACCGGCCTGGAGCCGAGCCAGGGCCACCGCATCATCGAGTTTGCCGGCCTGGAAATGGTGGACCGCAAGCTGACCGGTCGCCACCTGCACCTGTACATGCACCCCGAGCGCGAGATCGACCCCGACGCCGAGCGCGTGCACGGCATCTCGCTGGATTTTCTCGCCGACAAGCCGAAGTTCCATGCCGTCGCCGACGAGCTGGTGGAATTCATCAGCGGCGCCGAGCTGATCATCCACAACGCGCCGTTTGACGTCGGCTTTCTCAACGCCGAATTCAGCCGCCTCGGCATCGCGCCGGTGGACAAGCTGTGTGCGCTGGTCACCGACACCCTGCGCATGGCGCGCGACACCTTTCCCGGCAAGCGCAACAGCCTGGACGCCTTGTGCGACCGCTTCGAGATCGACCGCAGCAACCGTACCCTGCACGGCGCGCTGATCGACTGCGAGCTGCTGGCCGAGGTCTACCTGTGGATGACCCGTGGCCAGGAAAGCCTGATGATGGACGCCGGCCCCGGTGACAACGAGGGCGGCACCGGCCTCAACCTCGCGTTCGAGCGCAAGCCGCTGACGGTGCTGGCGCCGACGGCCGAGGAGCTGGCCGCGCACCAGGAATACCTCGACCTGCTCGACAAGACGGTGAAGGGCAGCTGCCTGTGGCGCAGCATCGAAAGCCCGGCGCCGGCGCAATCATGAGCGATTGCATCGCGCTGGTGCCGGCCGCCGGCCACGGCAGCCGTTTTGGTGCCGCGACCCCGAAACAGTACCTGCCGCTGGCGGGCCGCCCGCTGCTGGCGCACACGCTGGACGTGCTGTGCCGCAATGCGGCGATCAGTCGCGTGGCGGTGGTGATCTCGCCCGGCGACGAGTGGTTCGACAGCTTCGACTGGCCGCAGCCGAAGCTGGAAGTGCTGCGCGTCGGCGGCCCCAGCCGTGCCGAGAGCGTGGCCGGCGGCCTGGCGGCGCTGGCGGCCGACGCCGACGACTGGGTGCTGGTGCACGACGCGGCGCGGTGCTGTCTCAGCGACAGCGCGTTGCAGCGCCTGATCGACAGCCTGCAGGATGACGCGGTCGGCGGCCTGCTGGCACAGCCGGTGGCCGATACCGTCAAGCAGGCGAGTCCGCAGGGCCGTGTCGCCGCCACCGTACCGCGCGACGGCCTGTGGCTGGCGCAGACGCCGCAGATGTTCCGCGCCGGCCTTTTGGCCGACGCGCTGCGGGATGCGGCCAACCCGGCGATTACCGACGAAGCTTCCGCCATCGAGCTGCTCGGCCACGCGCCGCGGCTGGTGGAGGGCGAGGCACAGAACTTCAAAGTGACGTGGCCGCAGGATCTGGCGCTGGCCAGCGCCATCCTCGCGGCACGCAAAGGATAAGCAGATGACGCCATTCCGTATCGGTCAGGGCTACGACGTGCACCGTCTGGTCGAGGGCCGCCCGCTGATGCTCGGCGGGGTGCACATCCCGCACGATAAGGGCCTGCTCGGCCACTCCGACGCCGACGCGCTGTTGCACGCCATTACCGACGCGGTACTGGGTGCGGCGGCGCTGGGCGATATCGGTCGTCATTTTCCCGATACCGACCTAGCATTCAAGGGTGCCGACAGCGGTCTGCTGCTGCAGGAGGCGATGCGCCGCGTGCGCGCTGCCGGCTGGCAGCTGGTCAACGTGGACAGCACCATCATCGCGCAGGCGCCGAAGCTGGCGCCGCACATCGATGCCATCCGTGCCCGCATTGCCGAACTGCTGGCCATCGACGTGGCCTGCGTCAACGTCAAGGGCAAGACCAATGAAAAGCTCGGCTATCTCGGCCGGGCAGAGGCGATCGAAACGCAGGCGGTGTGCCTGCTGGTGCCGCAATAATTCCTCATTCCGGAGTACTCTCATGGACCAGAATCAACTGAAACAGCTGGTGGCACAACAGGCCATCAAATTCGTGCCGGATGACTGCATCGTCGGCGTCGGCACCGGTAGCACCGTCAATTTCTTCATCGATGAGCTGGCCAAGATCAAAGGCCGCATCAAGGGTGCGGTGTCCAGCTCGGTGGCCAGTACCGAGCGCCTGAAGGCGATCGGCATTCCGGTGTATGACCTGAACACGGTCGGCCCGGACGAGCTGCCGGTGTATATCGACGGCGCCGACGAGGTCAACCACCACCTGCACATGATCAAGGGCGGCGGCGCGGCGCTGACACGCGAGAAGATCATCGCCGCGGTGGCGCAGCAGTTCATCTGCATCGCCGACGAGAGCAAGTACGTGTCGGTGCTGGGTGCCTTCCCGCTGCCGGTGGAAGTGATCCCGATGGCGCGCAGCCACGTGGCGCGCGAGATCGTCAAGCTTGGCGGCCATCCGGAGTGGCGCATGGGCGTGACCACCGACAACGGCAACATCATTCTCGACGTGCACGGCATGCAGATCGCCGAGCCGGTGAAGCTGGAGCAGCAGATCAACCAGATCGTCGGCGTGGTCACCAACGGCCTGTTCGCGCAGCGCCGGGCCGACGTGCTGCTACTGGGGACGGCCGCTGGGGTGAAGGAACTGAGCTAAAAACCTGTTCGCTATCCGGCTTGATATCAATGGGGCGATACGGCGTTAAGTACGATCCAGGAGTGCGCATTTACCATTTGTAAATTCCGCTTCCTCTGCCGTTTTCGCCCTGTCTCGCGTGAGCTCGCCAGATCGTGAATACGTTCTACGCACGCAGCCGGCCACGCTTGCGGCCAACGTTGGCCGCAAACACTGCATTACCTTGCATCTTGCTGCAACAGAACTGTCATGTTGCGCGTCTATCATGGCGCGCTTGAAGCCGAAAACCAACGAGGTCGCTCATGCCTGATCACATTTCCAAGCAGTTTGATATGGAGCTCGAAAATATCCGCACCCGCGTGCTGCAGATGGGGGGTCTGGTCGAACAGCAAATCCGCGCCGCGATGGAGGCGTTGCAGGAGGGGGATGTCGATCGTCTCGACCGTGTGATCGCCGACGATGCCAAGGTCAATGCCTTCGAGGTGGCGATCGACGAGGATTGCCAGCACATCATCGCCCGCCGCCAGCCGGCCGCTAGCGACCTGCGCATGGTGATCACGGTGATCAAGACCATCACCGATCTGGAGCGTATCGGCGACGAGGCGCAGAAGGTCGCCCGCGTCGGTCGTTCGCTGTACCAGTCGTCGCGCTATCCGACGCCGCGCTTCCGCGAGGCCGACAAGATGGCCAAGTCGGCGCTGGCGATGCTGCACCGCGCGCTGGACGCGTTTGCCCGCCTCGATACCACCGCCGCGGTGGAGTTGGCCGAAGAAGACATGATGCTGGACGAGGACTACGCCTCCGAGCTGCGTTCGCAGATCACCTACATGATGGAAGATCCGCGCACCATCACACTGTCGATCGATACCCTGTTCATCTGCAAGGCGATCGAGCGCATCGGCGACCACGCCAAGAACATTTCCGAATACGTAGTGTATCTGGTGAAGGGCAAGGACATCCGTCATACCTCGCTGGAAGACAAGAAGCGCGAGACCCTGCCGCAAGAACCGGTCTGATTTTGCGTGCAGTAGTCCAAAGGCGGCGGTAACATCGGTTACCGCCGTTTTTTCATTTCCCAACCCGTTTCCAAGAAGGGGTGATTCTTGAACAGTACTACGCCCCCCTATGATGTATTGGCCACCGTCGACCTCGGTTCGAACAGCTTCCGGCTGCAAGTGTCGCGCGTGGTGGATGACCAGCTGTATCCCCTGGATGTATTGAAGGAAACCGTCCGTCTGGGCGGAGGCCTCACCGAAGACAAGCTGCTTGAGCAGGATACCATCGATCGCGCGCTGGCCTGCATGGCGCGCTTTGGCGAGCGGCTACGCGGCTTCGAGCCGCGCCAGGTGCGCATCGTCGGCACCAACACCCTGCGCGTGGCGAAGAATGCCCCGGCCTTCATCAGCGAGGCCGAACGGCTGCTGGGCTTCCCGATCGAGATCATTGCCGGGCGCGAAGAAGCGCGCCTGATCTACCTTGGCGCCGCGCACAGCCTGCCGGCCACCAAGGAGCGCCGGCTGGTGGTCGACATCGGTGGCGGCTCCACCGAGTTCATCATCGGCAGCCAGTACAAGGCGCACGTCACCGAGAGCCTGCCGCTGGGCTGCGTTACCTACAGCCTGCGCTATTTCCCGGGCGGCAAGATCAGCAAGGCCGCGTTCCGCGACGCCGAGCTGGCCGCTGCCAGCGAGATCCAGCGCATCACCCACGCCTATCCGCAAAGCGAATGGCAGCTGGCGGTCGGCACCTCCGGTACCGCGCGTTCGCTGCGCGACATCCTGGAGATCAACGACTGGACCAGCGGCGAGATCACCCTTGGTGGCATGTTGCGCCTGCGCGAGGAGTTGCTGCGCTTCGGCTCGTTCAAGACCATCGACCTGAACGGCCTCAAGCCGGACCGGGCGCCGGTGATCTGCGGCGGCCTCGCGGTGATGATCGCGGTGTTCCAGACCTTGCAGATCGAGCGCATGATCGTCACCGATGGCGCACTGCGCGACGGCGTGCTCTATGACCTGCTGGGGCGACAGCAGGAGAAGGACATGCGCGATGCCACCATTGCCCAGTTCAAGCGCCGTTATCACGTCGATACCGCACAGGCGGAGCGGGTGCTGCGCCTTGCAGAGCAGTTTTACGGCATGGTGGCGCCGGACGGCCCACTGCTGAAATGCCTGAACTGGGCGGCCAAGGTGCACGAGATCGGGCTATCGATCGCGCACACCGCCTACCACAAGCATTCCGCCTACATCCTGCAGAACGCCGACATGCCGGGCTTCTCGCGGCGCGAGCAGAGCGAGCTGGCCACCATCGTGCTCGGCCACCGTGGCGACATGGGCAAGATGACGCGCGAGATCGCCGATCCGGAACTGTGGCACGCGGTACTGGCGCTGAGGTTGGCCGCACTGTTCTGTCGCAGCCGCAACGATGTCGATGGCCGGGCGGTGCAGAACGTGCAGCAGACCATGAACGGCTACGCCATCACCATCGACGGCGACTGGCTGGAAGCCAATCCGCTGACCACCAGCGCCTTCGGCCAGGAAGTCGGCCAGTGGCGCCGCGTCGGCATGTTGCTGGAGCTGCGTCCGGCCTGATTGCTGGAAATTGTTGAAAATGCCATGGCTTTGCGATAAGTTTTTATTTTGATCTATGCGGATTGGAATGCCATGGCCAGCAAAACCACCACCAGTCGCCGCCTGATTACCCCGAAAAGCTGGGGCATCCGTCAGCCGGAGCTGATCGATACCCCCGGCCGCGACCGGGTCTGTTCGCACTGTTCCGCGCGCGGCCTGACCGAGGTGCGCACCATCGCCGGCATGATGATGCGCTGTCCGCGCTGCAAGCAGCTGCAGTTCTGAGTGTTGCCGGCAAAAGAAAAGACCACCGCGTGCGGTGGTCTTTTGCTTGCTGCGGGCCGGGAAATCAGGCGCGCTTCTTGAATTCGTTGGTGCGGGTATCGATTTCGATCTTTTCGCCGGTGTTGACGAAAGCCGGAACCTGCACTTCGAAAGTGGTGCCTACCAGGCGTGCCGGCTTCAGTACCTTGCCGGAAGTGTCGCCACGAACGGCTGGCTCGGTGTATTCCACTTCGCGAACCACGGTGGTCGGCAGTTCTACGGAGATGGCCTTGCCGTCGTAGAAGGTCACCTGGCATTCGTCTTCCATGCCGTCAACGATGTAGTTCAGGGTGTCGCCCAGGTTGTCGGCTTCGACTTCGTACTGGTTGAACTCGGCGTCCATGAACACGTACATCGGGTCGGCGAAGTAGGAGTACTGGCAGTCCTTGCGATCCAGTACCACCACGTCGAACTTGTCGTCGGCACGGTATACCGCTTCGGAACCCGCACCCGTCAGCAGGTTTTTCATCTTCATTTTCACGACCGAAGCGTTACGGCCGGATTTGCTGAATTCAGCTTTTTGTACAACCATCGGCTCGCCGCCGACCATGAATACGTTACCTGCGCGGAGTTCCTGAGCGGTTTTCATGCGTTTAAGTCCTAAAGTCTTGAATCGGAATCGGAAAACGATTCCCTTGGAAACCGGTTATTGTAGCTGCTTTTCGGTGAACTGCACCAGTCGTGTGGCGAGGTCGCCGTGACGCAGTTGCATTTGTGGCCAGCTGCGGGCGTGGCGTTGCCATTCCGCCAGTACCGCCGGCAGCGCCTGCCAGACCTGGCCGATGTCCTGCTCGCGGTTCCAGCCTTGCCACAGCGCGTGGATTTGCTGCCGAGCCGCCGGCGATAGTGCGGCGCTGTAGCGTTGTAAAAAAGCCTCCAGCTTGACCAGGTGCGCGTCTTCGTCCTGGCGGTAGATATGCCACAGGAACGGCCGCGCCGCCCACTGCGCGCGCACGAAGCTGTCCTCGCCGCGCACGATGTTCATATCGCACGACCACAGCAGCCGGTCGTAGCCGTGCTGATCGGTCAGTGGCAGCACGTGCAGCGTCAGCGCGCCGCGTTGCAGCACGTCGCCGGCCTGCGGCAGCTGCGCGAGGCCCAGCGCGGCGGCGACATCCGGCAACACCTTGCCCTGCGGCACCAGCAGCCGCAGCGGCTGGCTGCCGGCGGCGCAACTGGCCAGCCACTGCCGCGCGGCGGCGGACTCGTAGCAGAACAGGCTGACGCGCAGCTCGCCGGCGCGGCGTGGCGGCACGCCCAGCTGTTGCCAGTAGGCGTCCTGCAGTGCCGCGTCGGCCTGCCACGCGTCGCGCTGCGCCGGCAGTGCCCGTTCGCACAGCAGGCCGCCGGTATCGTCGCCAAAGCCGGGAAAGAAAAAGTGCTTGGTCAGCGGCAGCTGCGGATGCGGCGAGGCCAGGCCGTGGCAGCCGGCGACCCAGTCTTCCGCCGACAGGTATTCCAGATTGATCCATACCGGCTTGCGCGCCCGGCCGACCATGGCGGCCAGATAGCGCTCCGGCAGCGGGCAGCCGAAGGCCTCGATCACCACGTCGGCCGCGTCGGTGGCCGGAAAGTCCTGTGCCGGCCAGTGGCGGATGTCGACGCCGTCCAGCTGCTGCTGCGTCAGCGCCGGCTGCAGGCCGGGGGCGATGCGGGCAAAGCTGGCCAGATCGTCCACCCACAGGCGCACCGCGAAGCCGTACTCGTGCGCCAGCTGCCGCGCCAGGCGCCAGGTGACGCCGATGTCGCCGTAGTTGTCGATCACGGTGCAGAAAATGTCCCAGCGTTGCGCCATGCTGCTCTCCTTACAATGGCTGCGCAGCATAGCGCAGCCGGCGCCGGCGACAAAGCGTTGCGGCCAACCTTGCACACAAGGTTGGTCGCAAGCCATGCCAGTGCTGCCGCTTACACGTGCAGCAGCAGGAAGCGCCGCTCCCACGGGCTGATCACGTCGAAGTACTCGCGATATTCGGCTTCCTTGATCGCGCTGTAGGTCTGGATGAAGTGGTCGCCGAACAGCTCTGCCAGCGGCTGGCACTTGAGCAGCATGTCGATGGCGTCGTCGAGGTGGCGCGGCAGCTGGTGTGGCTGCTCGTAGGCGCTGCCGGTCAGCGGCGCGCTCGGCTGGATGCGCTGTTGCATGCCGAGGTAGCCGCAGGCGAGGCTGGCGGCGATCGCCAGATACGGGTTCACATCCACGCCGGCGAGGCGGTTTTCCACCCGCCGCGCCTCGGGGCCGGAGTGAGGCACGCGCAGGCCGCAGGTGCGGTTGTCATAGCCCCAGCTGAGGTTGATCGGCGCCGAGGTGAAGCGCGACAGACGACGGTAGCTGTTCACGTACGGCGCGAAGAACGGCATTGCCGCCGGCAGATAGGTTTGCAGCCCGCCGATGAAGTGCAGGAAGGCGTCGGACGGGCTACCGTCGGTGTTGCTGAAGATGTTGTTGCCGTCGGCATCGACCACACTCTGGTGGATGTGCATCGCGCTGCCGGGCTGGCCCTGCATCGGCTTGGCCATGAAGGTGGCGTACATATTGTTGCGGATCGCCACCTCGCGCACGGTGCGCTTGAACAGGAACACCTGGTCGGCCAGCTGCAGCGGATCGCCGTGATCGAGGTTGATCTCCATCTGCGCGGTGCCCATCTCGTGGATCAGCGTGTCCAGCGCCAGACCCTGCGCCTCGCACCAGTCGTAGATCTCGTCGAAGATGTTGTCGTATTCGTTGACCGCGTCGATGGAAAAGCTCTGCATCCCGGCCTCGGTGCGCTTGGTGCGGCCAACCGGCGGTTTCAGCGGGATGTCTTCGTCGGGCTCGACCTGTACCAGGTAGAACTCCATTTCCGGGGCGACGATGGCGGACAGGCCGTCCTGCTGGTACAGCTTGAGGATGCGCTTGAGCACGTTGCGCGGCGCGAGATCGGCATCCGTGCCGTCGAAGTTGACGCAGTCGTGGATGATCTGCGCGGTCGGCTCCTTGGCCCACGGCACCGGGCGCACGGTGCTGGCGTCCGGGATCAGGCGCATGTCGGGGTCGGCGACGGAGGTGAAATCCTGCTCGGGAAAGTCGCCGGTGACGGTCATCGACAGCACGGCTTCCGGCAGGCGCAGGCCCTCGGCGGGGTTGTACTTGTGGCGCGGCACGATCTTGCCGCGCGCCAGTCCGGTCATGTCCGGGATCAGGCATTCAACTTCGGTAATCCGGTTTTCGTCCAGCCATTGCTGGATTTTCTGCGCGTCGTTCATTGGGTAGTCCTATGGCGATCAGGTGTGGGCGCCGGAGCTGGTGCTGCGGCGTTCGTGGTTGAGCAGCGCGTCACGGCGGCGCGCCAGCGTCAGGAAAGCCTGCGCGGCATCGAGGCGCAGGTCGCAGGGTTGCCGCAGCAGCGGCTGGCGTGCATGGCACGGCCAGGCGAGATCAATCAAAATGCGTTCCTCTTCAGGGTATAGAATGCGTAATGAAAGCCGCAGCCTGGACTGCGGTGTTTAAAATTATGGTCATGCTTCGCCATGCTATGAGCGGCGCGGCGCGACTGCAACCTTCGTCCGCCTTGCTGGCAGCCGGTTGTGGAATAAAGCCCACAGCCGCGGCCGCGCTAGCTGCGGGCGAAGGCTGCCTATTTTTGCCGGACTGTTTAATGATGAGTGAAACCGCTGCCCAAGCTGCCGCCACGCCCGCGCGCTGGCCCCGTCGTCTGTTGTGGAGTGCCGCCACCGTGGCCGTGCTGCTGGGCGGGCTGTGGGCCGGGGTGCCCAAGGCGGTGGACTACGCCGCCGGTAACTGGGCACAAAAGCTTGGCCGCAGCCTGACGCTGGGCGAGGTGGAGTTCGCGCCGTGGGCGTGGCGGCTGACCGTGCACGATGTGCGCCTGAACGAGCGCGACGGCACGCCGCTGTTCAGCGCCGCGCGGCTGCATGTCGATGCCGAGGCGCTGCCGTTGCTGATCGGCCGCTTCGAGCTGGCGGAGCTGACCCTGGACACGCCGCGACTGTGGGCGGCGCGCAATGCGCAGGGCGAATGGAACTGGACGCGCCTGCTGCGCGACGCCGCCGGCCCGGATACCGCGCCGGACGAGGACGACGGCGAGCCCCCCAAGCTGCTGCTGACCCAGCTGGCGCTGAACAAGGGCCAGCTGCTGCTGCACGACCAGCTGGGCGGCGACGTGCAGCGTCAGGTGCTGCCGCTGGACTTCCAGCTGAAAAACCTGTCCACGCTGCCCAACAATCACGGCCGCTACCGCCTCGCCGCCGAGCTGGGCGACGGCACCAAACTGGACTGGCAGGGCAGCCTGCTGTTGCAGCCCTTGCAGTCGGACGGGGTGTTGAAGGCGTCCGGCTTCACCCTCGCCAGCGTGTGGCCGTACGTGCAGCCGCATCTCAAGCTGGCGCCGCCGCAGGGCAAGCTGAGCGTCAGCCTGCCGTACCACTTCGATCTGGCCGGCAAGACGGTGCGGCTGTCGGCCAAGGGCGTTGCGGCCAACCTTGCGGCGCTGGCGGTGACCGCGCCGGGCAGCGGCAGCAGCTTCAAGCTCGGCCAGCTGGCGCTCAGCGGCGGCGAATTCGACCTCGCCAGCCGCCGGCTGACCGTGGGCAGGCTCAGCCTCGCCGGCGGCGAGCTGGACACCGTGCTCGATCGCGAGGGACAGCCGGACTGGCTGGCGGCCTTGCCACCCGCACCGGCGGCGGCGGCCAGCGTGAAAACCGCGGCGACGGCCAAACCGGCGGTAGCTACCACCAAGCCGGCGGGAGGCTGGACGGTGAGCCTGCCGGCCATCCGCGTCGACAGCTGGCAGCTGCGCGCCGAGCACCGTGGTTTTGTCACGCCGCTGGCCGCCAGCGTGCGGCTGGACAGCCTGCAGGCCGCCGTTGCCGTCGACGCCGGGGGCGAGGTGAAGGTGCAGGGCGCCACGCTGGCGCTATCACAGCTCATCGCCGCCAGTGGCGACCGGCCGCCGTTCGCCACTCTGGCCGGCCTGCGGCTGGGCAGCAGCGAGCTGGATCTGGGCAAGCACCGCATCACGCCGGGCGATGTCACGCTGCAGGGCCTGCAGCTGGCGCTGAACCGCGGCAAGGACGGGCAGCTGGACATCGGCGAGGCGCTGCGCCCGCTGCCGGCGGCCACCGCGCCCGCGACGCCGTCCGCCGCCAGTGCCGGCCAGCCGTGGCAGATCCGCTATCCGCAGCTGACGCTGGCGCAGTCCGCGCTCAGCTGGCGCGATGCCGGCACCGGCCAGCCGGTGAGCGTGGCGCTGCAGGATGTCAGCGCCAGCGTCAGTGGCGATCCGCAGCAGGGCTTTGCCGTGCAGCTGGCGGCGGCGCTGGGGCAGGGCTGGCTGCAGCTGGATGCCACGCTTGCGGCCAACCTGCAGGACATCAAGGGCAAGCTGCGCGCCAGCCGGCTGCCGCTGCGTGACGTGGCGCCGTATGCGCTGGACAACACCGTGCTGCGTTTTGGTGGCGGCGAGCTGTCGGCCGATCTCGGCTTTGCACTGCAGGGCAGTCGCTGGCAGGCCGACGGCAAGGCGGCGCTGGACAAGCTGGCGTTGTACGAACCGGGCCGGCGCGAGGTGCTGCTCGGCTGGCAGCAGCTGGCCGTCAGCGGCATCAAGGCGCAGCCGGACAGGATCAGCCTTGGCGACGTGCGGCTGGTGTCGCCGCAGCTGCGGCTGATCCTCGACGAAAAGCGGGTGCCCAACTTTGCGCACCTGATGAAGCCGCAGCCAGCGGCCAAGGCGCAGCCCGCCAGGCCGGCGGCTGCGGGCAAGACCAGCGCCGCGCCGGTGGTGGACGTGCGCGCCGTCCGCGTGCGCAATGCGCGCATGGACTTTGCCGACCTAGGCTTGCAGCCCAGCTTCGCCACCCGCATCCATTCGCTGTCCGGTACTGTGCTCGGCCTGTCCAGCCGCCCGGGGCGACGCGGCACGGTGACGCTGGATGGTCGCGTCGACCAGTTCGGCGACGTGCGCATCCGCGGTGCGCTGTCGCCGCTGGCGGTGACCAACGATCTCGACATGGTGCTGAACTTCCGCAACATCCCGCTGGGCAGCCTCAACCCGTACTCGATGACCTTTGCCGGCTGGAAGATCACCGATGGCAGCCTCTCCACCGAGCTGCGCTACGTGCTGAAAAACCGCCAGCTGCAGGGCGAGAACCGCATGGTGATCGACCACATCCAGCTGGGCGAGGAGGTCAGCGACTACGACGGTACCCGCCTGCCGCTGCGCCTGGCGGTGGCGCTGCTGGAGGACAGCGACGGCCGCATCGACCTGTCGCTGCCGGTGGCCGGCAGCCTCGATGCGCCGGACTTCTCCTACGGCCACCTGGTGTGGCAGGCGTTCCGCAACATCGTGGTCAAGATCGTCACCGCGCCGTTTCGCGCGCTGTTTGGCGGCGAGGGCTTCGACGACATCTACGCCGACGCCGGCGACGACCGCATCCCGCCGCCGGAGCGCGAGAAGCTGCTGAAGCTGGCCGAGCTGCTGGCCAAGCGGCCGAAGCTGGTGCTGGCCATTGGTGGCGGTTATGACGTGGAGCAGGACAGCCGCGAGCTCGCGCGCTACCGCGTCGACAGCGACATCCTCAAGCGTGCCGCCTACCAGCTGCAGGCCGACGAGCCGCTGCCGCTGCCGGACATGGGAGATCCGGCGATTCGCAAGGCGGTGGGCGATGGCTACGCGGTGCAGTTCGGCCGCTTCGCCTGGCTCAAGCGGGTGGCCAGCGAGAAGGACACCGCCGAGCGCGCGCAGGCGATGCGCGCCGAATTGCTGGCGGCGCAGAAGATCGACGACGCGGCTTTGCGGGCGCTGGCCACCGCGCGCGGCAACGCGGCGCGGCAGCTGCTGCTGGCGGCGAAACCGGCGCTGGCCGAGCGCATCAGCGTGCTGGACGCCGACAAGGTGAAGGCTGACAAGGACGGCGTGCCGCTGCTGCTGAAACTGAAATAAGCGCCTGCTTTTCCGCTTGCGGCCAACCTTGTCACAAGGTTGGCCGCAAGCGTTTGGTACGCTGTGTTGCGGCTGTTGTATGCCTGCCGCACAGGGTTGGCCGCAGGCTGCTCAGTGGTGCCGCTTTAATGAAAATCAAGGGCGTGGAGTGCTGTATCTAGTAGACTTAAACTTTCAAGACACCACATCTAGCGGGGGCGGCATGAACCGGGACAACAGCGTAGCGTTTGCGGAGCAGGATATTTCACGCGAGGTATTGCTGGAAAAATACGCCAAGAACGGCGAACAGTCGGTCAGCGAAGTGCGCCAGCGCGTGGCGCAGGCACTGGCCGAGCAGGAGCAGGATCCGCAACGCTTCGCCCCGCTGTTTTTCGAGGCGCTGGACAACGGTTTCATCCCCGGCGGCCGCATCAACTCCGCCGCCGGCACCGATCTCAAGGCCACGCTGATCAACTGCTTCGTGCAGCCGGTCGGCGATGCGGTGTCCGTCAGCGAGCACGGCAAGGTCGGCATCTACGAGGCGCTGCTGCAGTCGGCGGAAACCATGCGCCGCGGCGGCGGGGTCGGCTACAACTTCAGCCGCATCCGCCCCAAGGGCGCGCGGGTGAAGGGCACCAACAGCCGCGCCTCCGGCCCGGTGTCGTACATGCGCGTGTTCGATCGCAGCTGCGAGACGGTGGAATCCGCCGGTGCGCGGCGCGGCGCGCAGATGGGGGTGCTGGATGTCAGCCACCCGGACATCGAGGCCTTCATCCACGCCAAGGACGGCGGTGATCTCGCCAACTTCAACATGTCGGTGGGGGTGTCCGATGCCTTCATGCAGGCGGTGGAGGCCGACGGCGACTGGCAACTGACCCACGCGGTGGCGCCGGCGTCGGATGCCTTCCCCGGCAGCTTCCAGCGCGAGGACGGGCTGTGGGTGTACCGCAGCGTGCGCGCCCGCGACTTGTGGCAGCAGATCATGGCCTCGACCTACGACCACGCCGAGCCGGGTGTGCTGTTCATGTCCAAGATCAACGCCGACAACAACCTGTCCTACTGCGAGGTGATCGAGTCCACCAACCCGTGCGGCGAGCAACCGCTGCCGGACTACGGCTGCTGCGACCTGGGCTCCATCAACCTGTGCAAGTTCGTGCGCCAGCCGTTCGGCGACGCGCCGAGCTTCGATTTCAAGGCCTTCGAGAAGGTGGTGCGCACCTCGATCCGCATGCTGGACAACGTGCTCGACCTCACCGTGTGGCCGCTGGCGGAACAACAGCGCGAGGCGCAGAACAAGCGCCGCGTCGGGCTGGGCTTCACCGGGCTGGGCGACGCGCTGATCATGCTCAAGGTGCGCTACGACAGCGAGGAAGGCCGCAGGTTGGCCGCCAGCATCTCCGAGCACATGCGCGACGCCGCCTACGACGCGTCGGTGGATCTGGCCATCGAGAAGGGTGCCTTCCCGCTGTTCGACGCCGACAAGTACCTGGCGGCGCCGCACTGCGCCAGCCGCCTGCCGGACAAGCTCAAGGCGCGCATCAGGAAGCACGGCATCCGCAACTCGCACCTGCTGTCCATCGCGCCGACCGGCACCATCTCGCTGGCGTTTGCCGACAATGCCTCCAACGGCATCGAGCCGCCGTTTTCCTGGTACTACACCCGCAAGAAGCGCATGGCCGACGGCACGCAGCAGGAATACCTGGTCGAGGACCACGCCTACCGCGTGTACCGCATGCAGGGCGGCGACACCAACGCGCTGCCGGAGTATTTCGTCAGCGCGCTGCAGATGAGCGCGCTCGACCACATGCGCATGGTGGCGGCGGTGGCGCCGTACATCGACACCGCCATCTCCAAGACCGTCAACGTGCCGGCCGACTACCCGTTCGCCGACTTCGAAAGCCTGTATCTGGAAGCGTGGCGTGCCGGGCTGAAGGGTATCACCACCTACCGCCCCAACAGCGTGCTCGGTTCGGTACTGTCGATCGAGCCGACACCGGCTGCCGCCAGCCAGCAGCTGCCGCAGGATCTGGGCAACCAGAACGACCCCGACCGCCGCATCACCCTCAACACCGCGCCCAGCCCGGCACTGGCCAGCCTGAAATGGCCGAACCGGCCGCGGCTGAAGCACGGCAACCCGTCGTGGACCTTCATGGTGGAGGGCGAGGAGGGCGATTTCGCGGTGATGGTCGGCCATATCGACGGCGAGGCACCGCTGCCGTTCGAGTGCTGGGTCAACGGCGACGTGCCGCGCGGCCTCGGCGCCATCGCCAAGACGCTGTCGATGGACATGCGCTGCCGTGATCGTGCCTGGTTGGGCGCCAAGCTGGACGCGCTGGCCGCCACCCGTGGCGACCGCCACTACCGCGCCGAGCTGGGCGACGCGCCGGTGCAGAGCAGCGCCGCCGCCGCCGCGCTGGCACGCGTGGTGCGCCACCGCATCGAACAGCTGGGCGCGCTGACGCTGGCCGCCGGCGCCGCCACCCCGGTGATGGACGCGCTGTTCGCACGCAAGGAACCGAAATCCGGCACCGACGGCACCATCAGCTGGTCGGTGGATGTCAGCAACCCGCAGACCGGCGACGATTTCGTGCTGTTCGTGAAGGAGCTGGTGTTGCCCACCGGCCAGCGCCGGCCGTACTCGATGTGGCTGGCCGGCCACTACCCGCGCGAGCTGGACGGGCTGTGCAAGATGCTGAGCCTCGACATGCGGGTGATCGATCCGGCGTGGATCGGCATGAAGCTGCGCAAGCTGCTGAGCTACGCCGAGCCGCAGGCCGATTTCTTCGCCCGCGTGCCGGCCAGCGACAAGTCGCAGAGCTGGCCGTCGACCGAGGCCTATCTGGCGCGGCTGATCATCCATCGCTACGCGATGCTGGGCATCCTCAGCGAGGACGGCGTGCCGGTGGAAGACATGGGGGTGATGGTGCCGGAGCAGGGCGACCTGTTCGAAAGCGCGGTGGTCAGCGTGGCCGCGGCACCGATGGCCGGCAAGGCCTGCCCGGAGTGCGGCAACCGCGCGCTGATCAAGAAGGACGGCTGCGAATTCTGCACCGCCTGCGGCCATGTCGGCGCCTGCGGCTGAGCGTGCCGGCCGCGGCCAACACGCCGTCCCCCGGCCAGTAGTCGCTAGTTAAACAACACCGCCCCCGACATCGTCGGGGGCGGTGCTGTTTTATGGCTTGCGGCGCGGTTCAGGGCTACGCTGCCGCTCGTTGCCGGTGCCATGATGCTGGCGTTGCGGCCAACCTTTAGCAGCGGCCTTTCTTCCCCTGCCCCGGCGGGCAGAAGCCGCCACCGCGATGGTAGTGATCATCGTAGACCGGCTCGACCACCACCGCCGGCTCCAGCACGATGGGGGAGCGCAGCTTGACGCGCGCGGGCTGTACCACACAGGCCGACAGGCTGCTGGCGGCGATCAGGGCAAACAGGATGGCTTTCATGTTGGTTCTCGCTATGTCAGTGACGGGCCGCCGTGCGTGGCGACACCGGGAATCGGTTGCGGACAGGGCCGGCATCTGCCGGCCCTGCTGTCCTGAGTGTTGCGCGCCATGAGGGCATGGCGCACTGGTTTAGCGACGCCGGCTACCGCGGCGATCACCGTCGCGCCAGTCGCCGCCACGCCAGTCGTCACCGCGATAGTAGCGGTCATGGCCGTAGTAATCATCGTGGCGATAGGGGTACAGCGGCCGTACAACACAGCCGCTCAGCACGCTGGCCAGCAGTATGAGCATCAGCAGTTTCATGATGTCTCCTCCAGGAGAGCTGTCGCGGCACCGTCGCAAAGCGTTCCGGTAGCATCGGCAGTCAATCTTGTTTCAGCATAATCGAAGCCATTGCTGCCAGATAGCCGGCATTTGCTAACAAATATTAATTGTGTACAGCTTGTGTGACACCTCGGTCGCTTGCGGCGGCACGGCTTGGCGTTGCCGCGGCGCGCGGACCGCCCGCTAACGCTTTGTGGTGGAGGCGCTGCCGTTTTGGCATAAGCTGAAACAGGCACGCCGTGCGGCGTGACAGCGAAGGGGGCGACCATGGCGATGCAGACGCAACACGGCCTGACGGCCGACGATACCGCGTGCCCGCTGCGGGTGTTCGTGATCAGCGATTTCCCGTTGCTGCTGGCGGCGCTGACGGCGCTGCTGGCCACCCAGGCGCCGCGGCTGGCGCTGGCCGGCAGCGCTGCGGTGACACCATCGCCGTTGGAAGCACTGACGGCCGCCGAGGCCGATATCGTGCTGCTGGACCTGGATGGCGACGCCGAGACTAGCCTGGCGCTGATCCGGGCACTGGCCACGCGCGGCGACAAGGTGCTGTTGCTGACACGGCAGCAGGAACGGGCGCGGCAGGACCGCGCCATCATGCTCGGCGCCCGCGGCCTGCTGACGCGGGACACCGACGCCGCGCAGCTGCTCACCGCCATCGAGAAGGTCCATCACGGCCAGCTGTGGCTGGATCGCGACGCCACCGGGCGCATCTTCGACGCGCTGTCGCGCCACGGTGCCATGCCGTCGCCGGACGCCGCCCCCGCGATGCCCCCGCCACTGAGCGAGCAGGAACAGAAGATCGTCGCCATCCTGATGGCCAACAGCGGCGAGCCGGCCAAGCTGATCGCCGGCAAGCTGCACATCAGCGAGAGCACGCTGCGTAACCATCTGACGGTGATTTACAAGAAGTTCGGGGTGAGCAATCGCCACGGCCTGCTCGGCTACGTGTTGCAGCACGGCCTGCTGCTGCCCGCCTGAGCCGGTATGGCAAGGTTACGGGAGCTGTCTCTGGGCCATGCCGGAGCTTGCTCCTGCCAATAACGGGATGTTTCTCCCGTAGATTAAAAAGTTCCGCTTACTACACTTCCTATGTCATGACCGGTGTCGGGGCGTCAGCGCCATGCCGCCAGCCTGATGCGCCACACGCATCCCGCCCGTGCCGGGCAAGGTTGGCCGCAAGCCAGCCACCACCGCTCATGTCACCGATTCCGCCGTTCTTGCCCACGCGCGCAAGCGGCGCGCTCGTCATCCGGCCGGCGCAGATCATTCAGGGAGCACATCATGGCCATCAGCAGCGTTTCCTACACCAAGACACCGCAAGCCGGCGACGACTCCTACTGGTACACCGAGGATGAACTGCTGGCGGCCAGTAATTACAACAGCAGCAGCAACGTGCTGACCCTGAACGTGATGAGCAATGATCTGGGCGGCAATGCCAAGAAGCTGTACTCCATCGATGATGGCAGCGGTGCGCTGAGCGACCTGCTGACGAGCAATGTCACCACCGGTTGGGAAACCACGCTGGGCGGCAACCAGATCCGCATCAACGCCGGCAAGATCGAGTTCAAGTTCGCGACCGGGCTAGACTCCCTCGCCGTCGGCGACACCCGGCACGATTCCTTTGTCTATGCCATCCAGCTGGGCAACGGCACCATCAGCTACGCCACCGTCACCGTCGATGTGATGGGCAGCAATGACGGCCCGCGCGTCAGCGCCGCCGTCACCGCTGGCGGCTACGAAGGAGATGCTGACTTTGAGGTCGACCTGTTGCAGGGCGCCAGCGACATCGATACTGGCGAAACCGCCACCCTGCAGGCCAGCGGGCTGAGCTTCAGCGTCAACGGCGGCCCGAGTTCGAGCACGCTGCCGGCCGGCTTGACGCTGGCCGGCAACAAACTGCTGGTCGATGCCGACGGCAGCGCGTTTGACCACCTGGCCGCCGGCGCCAGCGAAGTCATCACCGTCAGCTATTTTGTGGAGGACATACATGGCGCCAAAGTGGCGCAGACCGCGACCATCACCATCACTGGCACCAACGATGCGCCGCTGGCGGTCGCCGACAGCGCTGCCGGCACCGAGAACCAGCTGCTCAACATCGACGTGCTGGCCAACGACACCGAC
>NZ_LFDT01000035.1:0-32955 GCF_001037925.1 Vogesella sp. EB
TGCAGCTTGTCGAACGTCACCCTCATCTCTTCGACAGCCTTCATGTGTTTTGCAATCTGGGCAGTCCGTTCCTCCTCGAGGGCAATGCGCGGGATGTATATCTTGAGCTTGCCCATCTGGGACTGAAGCAGAAGGCGTGCAAAGTCAGGATGTTGGAAATGAAGCTTGCGCAGCATGCTCGTGTCGATGACAAGGTGGAAGACATCCATGGTGGGTGGCAGGGGGAGTCAAGGGTTTAGGTAGGTCGATGATAACAGGCCGACTGATTTGCTTGAGTCAAGACGAGAAATTCTTGTGCCTTCATCTCACATTGCCTTGTGTGATCTATTGAAGTATAAATTTTCTCTACTTTTCAAAACGTTTGCGAGCTTTTGATGACATATTTTAGCCTACTAGTGGACTAATGGTTGCTTATCCAAGAATGGCTGCAATGACCGAAAAGCGCTCACCCCACATGAGCTCACGCCCGGTGACTAGCACACCCGCCAACCTGAAAAGTAAAAGGGGCCAACGGCCCCTTCTCTTTGGTCAGATTCCGACGAACTTTATTCGGATCCGACAGACTTTATTTGCTCTAGTCAAACCTGCGGCCAACCTTTATTCCACGGTGACCGATTTTGCCAGGTTACGTGGTTTATCCACGTCGGTACCGCGCGTCAGCGCCACGTGGTAGGCCAGCAGCTGTACCGGAATGGAGTGCACGATCGGGCTGAGCACGCCGACGTGGCGCGGGGTGCGGATCACGTGTACGCCGTCGGAGTCGCTGAAGTGGCTGTCGGCATCGGCGAATACGAACAGCTCGCCGCCGCGGGCGCGCACTTCCTGCATGTTGGACTTCACCTTCTCCAGCAGCGCGTCGTTGGGAGCGATCACCACCACCGGCATGTTCTCGTCCACCAGCGCCAGCGGGCCGTGCTTCAGCTCGCCGGCCGGGTAGGCTTCAGCGTGGATGTAGGAGATTTCCTTCAGCTTCAGCGCGCCTTCCAGCGCGATCGGGTAGTGCAGGCCGCGGCCGAGGAACAGCGCATCGTTTTTGGCGGCAAACTGCGCCGACCACGCGGTGATCTGCGGCTCCAGGTTCAGCGCGTGCTGCACGCTGCCCGGCAGGTGGCGCAATTCGGCCAGATACTGCGCTTCCTGCTCGGCCGTTACGCGGCCGCGCACCTTGCCCAGCGTTACCGCCAGCGCGAACAGGCTGACCAGCTGGGTGGTGAACGCCTTGGTGGAGGCGACACCGATTTCGGCGCCGGCGCGGGTGTAGAACACCAGGTCGGAGGCGCGCGGGATGGCCGATTCGCGCACGTTGCAGATCGACAGCGCGTGGCGGTGTCCCAGCGACTTGGCGTATTTCAGCGCTTCCATGGTGTCCAGCGTCTCGCCGGACTGCGAGATGGTCACCACCAGGTGCTGCGGGTCGGCGAAGGCATCGCGGTAGCGGTATTCGCTGGCGATTTCCACGTCGCACACCACACCGGCGATGCTCTCGATCCAGTACTTGGCGGTCAGGCCGGCGTAGTAGCTGGTGCCGCAGGCGAGGATTTTCACGCCGGTCAGCGTTGGCAGCACGTTGGCCGCAGCGGCACCGAACAGTTCGGCACTGAAACCGTCGTCAAGAATCGCCTCGATGGTGTCGGACAGCGCTTTCGGCTGCTCGTGGATTTCCTTCTGCATGAAGTGGCTGTACGGGCCCAGCTCCAGCGAGGCCAGCGACACGTCGGAGACGTGCACCTTGCGTTCCACTGGCTGGTCGTCCTTGTCGATCAGCGTCACGCCATCGCGGGTCAGGCGGCCGATGTCGCCCTCTTCCAGGAAGATCACGCGGCGGGTGGCGGACAGGATGGCAGAGACGTCGGAGGCGATGAAGTTTTCGCCGTCGCCGAGGCCGACCAGCAGCGGGCAGCCCATGCGCGCGCATACCAGTTCGTCCGGACGGTCCAGCGCGATGACGCCGATGGCGTAGGCGCCGGTCAGCTCGCGGGTGGCCTTGTGCACGGCACGGAACAGGTCTTTTTCTACCAGGTAATACTGGTGCACCAGGTGGGCGATCACCTCGGTGTCGGTCTGCGATTCGAAGACGTAGCCGGCGGCTTTCAGCTCGGCGCGCTTCTGTTCGTGATTCTCGATGATGCCGTTGTGTACCACGGCGATCAGGCCGTGCGACACGTGCGGGTGGGCGTTGTATTCGGTCACGCCGCCGTGGGTAGCCCAGCGGGTGTGGCCGATGCCCAGCTCGCCGTGCACATTGTCCGCCACGGCCGCGGCTTCCATTTCCGCCACGCGGCCAACGCGGCGCACGCGGGTGATGTCGCTGCCGGCGTGCACGGCGATGCCGGAAGAGTCATAACCGCGATACTCGAGGCGCTTCAGGCCCTCGACCAGTACCGGAACGATATCGCGCGAAGCAATCGCGCCAACAATGCCACACATTCATTTTCTCCTTGGCGTTTCGCCGACGGCGGCGCAGATCACCTGCACGCCGCGCGCGGCAATCTGGGTACGGGCCGCATCGCTGAGGCCGTCATCGGTAATCAGGGTGTGAATCTGCGGCCACGGCAGCTCGAGATTCGGAATCTTGCGGCCAACCTTGTCAGACTCGGCCATGACGATCACTTCGCGTGCCGATTCGGCCATCACGCGCGACAGACCGACCAGCTCGTGAAAGGTGGTGGTGCCGCGTTCGAGATCGATGCCGTCGGCACCGACAAACAGCTGGTCAAAGTCGTAGGAGCGCAGCACCTGCTCGGCCACCTGGCCCTGGAACGATTCGGAATGCGGGTCCCAGGTGCCACCGGTCATCAGCAGGGTCGGCTCGTTTTCGAGTTCGCGTAGTGCGGCGGCCACATTCAGCGAGTTGGTCATCACGACGAGGCCCTGCTTCGGCGCCAGTAGCGGGATGACGGCGCAGGTGGTGCTACCGCTGTCAATGATGATGCGATTGTGGTCACGGATGCGCTCGGCTGCGGCGCGGGCAATCGCCATCTTTCGTTGCGAAACTTTTTCGGCATCGGCGCTCACGATCTCGGCTGGCAAGGCCACCGCACCACCATAGCGGCGCAGCAACAGCCCGCTGGTTTCCAGCAGCGCAAGATCCTTGCGGATGGTGACTTCGGAGGTGTCAAAACGGCGGGTCAGGTCATCGACGCTGACTTCACCGTATTCCTGCACCAGGGCCACAATCGCGTGACGACGCTGCTGGGTGTTTCGCTTCATCAGATTAAGTTTCGTTTCAAAAGTTTTCTGATGATAGCAGTGCAAAATCTGTGCCGCAAGTCTGTAAGCGTATCTGCACCGTCAGCCTCATGCCCAGCAAGCTATATGAACCGGAAATGCAGGCAAGCGGTTTGCCGCGCAACCTATCGTTTGGCATAGTTCGCATCGCCACATGATGAAAGGTGGAAAGTTGGCCGCCACCGTGAAGAAAGGAATAGCGTGATGAAAACCTGGTTGGTCATGACCAGTCTGTTGCTGAGCCTATCAGCCCATGCCGAAACCCAAGCGGTCGATCTGTTTACCGGCACGCTGGAAAAAAACGGCAGTGAGTGGGTGTTAAAGCGCTGTGACACAGCCAAAAGCCGTTATCTGCTGCGCGATAGCAATGGCGAGGCTAGCGGTGTCGAAGCATTGCTGGCTCTGCAGAACACAAGGCCGAATGAGGTGATCACGGTCTCGCTGCTGGCCAGCTACCATGCACAAAATGGTCAGCACCGTCTGCACATTGCCAGCGTGCAGGGGCGAAAACAGGGCAGCTGTCATCTTGATGCCTTGTTTGACTGAGCCCCCTGAAGGCTGACAGGCCTGCGGCCAACCTTGCGGTGGCGGCGCATGAAAAAACCGCCACGGCAGCGTGGCGGTGGCGGTTTCGGCGTGCAGTGCGCGGAGGCTTACTTGAGCTTCTGCGGACGCTGCCAGCCCGGTACCGTCAGCTGCTTGGCGCGCGCCACGGTGAGCTGGCCGGCGGGCGCGGTCTTGGTGAGCACCGAGCCGGCGCCGATGGTGGCGCCCTCTTCCAGCGTCACCGGCGCCACCATCAGCGTGCCGGAACCGACAAAGACGTGATCACCGATCACGGTGCGGTACTTGTTGACGCCGTCGTAGTTGCAGGTCACCGAGCCGGCACCGATATTGACCTTGCTGCCGACCTCGGCATCACCGATATAGCTCAGGTGATTGACCTTGGAACCGATACCGATAGTGCTCTTCTTGATCTCGACAAAGTTGCCGACGTGCACGTGTGCCGCCAACCTTGCACCCGGGCGCAGCCGCGCATACGGCCCGATGCGGCAGCCCTCGCCCACCTCCGCGTCTTCCAGGTGCGAGTACGGCGCAATGCGGCTGCCGGCCGCGATGCGGACATTCTTCAGCACACAGTAGGCGCCGATCTGCACATTATCACCCAGGCTTACCTGGCCTTCGAACACGCAGCCGACGTCAATGCTGACGTCCTGGCCATGCTGCAGTTCGCCGCGTACGTCGATGCGTGCCGGATCGGCAAGGGTAACGCCAGCGGTGAGCAGTGCCCGCGCCTGGTTCAGCTGTAGCTGACGCTCCAGCTCGGCCAGCTGCCACTTGTTGTTGACGCCGGCGGCCTCCCACGAGGCGGCCACGGTGACGCCGGGCACCGCCAGACCATCGGCCACCGCCAGACCGATGACATCGGTCAGGTAGTATTCGCCTTGTGCATTGCCGTTCTTCAGCGCGCCGAGCCAGCCGTCGAGGCGCTCGTTGGGCAGCACCAGCATGCCGGTATTGATTTCGCGGATCGCCTTCTGCGCCGCGCTGCAATCCTTGTCTTCCACGATGGCGACGATCTCGCCCACCTCGTTGCGCACGATGCGGCCGTAACCGCTGGCATCCGGCAGCACATCGACCAGCAGCGCCATGCCCTGCTCCGCCGCCGCCAGCAACTGCTGCAGGGTCGCCAGCGTGGTCAGCGGCACGTCGCCGTACAGCACCAGCGTGCGGCCAACCTTGGGCAGGTGCGGCAGCGCCATCTTCAGCGCGTGGCCGGTGCCCAGCTGCTCGGCCTGCAGCGCCCAGGCGATATCCGGATCCTGGATTTGCTCGCGCACCTGCTCGCCGCCGTGACCGTACACCACCACGATCTTGGCCGGCTGCAGCTGGCGGGCAGTCGCGATCACGCGCGCCAGCATCGGCTGTCCGCCGATCGGGTGCAATACCTTGGGCAAGGCCGAGTACATACGCTTGCCTTTGCCGGCAGCCAGAATGACAACGCTGAGAGAGTCCATGCAACAGTCCAGATAATGACAATAGCCAGGCGGCGAGTATGCCTGTCTATCCAGAAATGAAAAAGGCTGTCACCGGAGTGACAGCCTGAACTATACAGCAAACGCTGACGCGCTTAGTGCACGCGCTTGCGCAGATACTCCAGTGCCTTGAGCTGGGCAATCGCAGAAGCCAGAGCAGCTTGTGCTTTTGCCGTGTCTTGATCACTGGCCGCATGCTTGAGGGCATCCTCAGCAGTACGCTTGGCTTCTGCCGCACGCGCTTCGTCGAGATCCTCACCGCGAATCGCCGTATCCGCAAGAACCGTGATGTGGTTAGGTTGCACTTCCATCATGCCACCCGACACCGCCACCAGTACTTCTTCCTTGGAACCAGGCACTGTCAAACGCAACAGGCCTGGCTTGATACGGGTCAACAGCGGCACGTGACGTGGATAGATACCGATCTCGCCTTCCTGAGCCGGTGCCACCAGAAATTCGGCTTCACCAGAGTAGATCTGCTGTTCGGTACTGACCACTTCCACATGCATCTTGGCCATTAGCCCTCTCCTTGATTAAAGGGTCTTGGCTTTCTCGACAGCTTCGTCGATGGAGCCGACCATGTAGAACGCTTGTTCCGGCAGATGGTCGTACTCGCCGCTGATAATTGCCTTGAAGCCCTTGATCGTTTCCTTCAGCGGAACGTATTTGCCCGGCGAACCGGTAAACACTTCTGCCACGTGGAACGGCTGGGACAGGAAACGCTGGATCTTACGCGCACGGTATACGGTGAGCTTGTCTTCTTCAGACAGTTCGTCCATACCCAGAATCGCGATAATGTCACGCAGTTCCTTGTACTTCTGCAGGGTAGTCTGCACGCCGCGGGCAACGCTGTAGTGCTCGTCGCCAACAACCAGCGGATCCAGCTGGCGGGAAGTCGAATCCAGTGGGTCTACCGCAGGGTAGATACCAAGGGAAGCGATGTCACGCGACAGCACCACGGTTGCGTCCAGGTGGGCAAACGTTGTGGCAGGAGACGGGTCGGTCAAGTCATCGGCTGGAACGTAAACGGCCTGGATGGAGGTAATCGAACCATCCTTGGTCGAAGTAATACGTTCTTGCAGACGGCCCATTTCTTCGGCCAGCGTCGGCTGGTAACCCACTGCGGAAGGCATACGGCCCAGCAGTGCGGATACTTCGGTACCGGCCAGTGTGTAACGGTAGATGTTGTCCACGAAGAACAGCACGTCGCGGCCCTTGCCGTTTTCGTCCTTCTCGTCGCGGAAATGCTCGGCCATGGTCAGACCGGTCAGCGCTACGCGCAGACGGTTGCCTGGCGGCTCGTTCATCTGGCCGTACACCATTGCCACTTTGTCCAGAACGTTGGAGTCTTTCATCTCGTGGTAGAAGTCGTTACCTTCACGAGTGCGCTCACCAACGCCGGCAAACACGGACAGACCCGAGTGTGCCTTGGCAATGTTGTTGATCAGTTCCATCATGTTAACGGTCTTGCCGACACCGGCACCACCGAACAGACCCACCTTACCGCCTTTGGCAAACGGGCACAGCAGGTCAATAACCTTGATGCCAGTTTCCAGCAGTTCAGTAGCGGAGGACAGTTCGTCGAACTTCGGCGCAGTCTGGTGAATGGCGCGAACGGATTCGCTAGCCACCGGACCTGCTTCGTCAACCGGATTGCCCAGTACATCCATGATACGACCGAGGGTGGCAGCGCCAACCGGTACCGAAATCGGTGCGCCGGTATTGGTGATCGCCATGCCACGCTTCAGGCCGTCAGAGCTACCCATCGCGATGGTACGCACGACGCCGTCGCCCAGCTGCTGCTGGACTTCAAGCGTCAGATCTGCGTCAACCAGCTTCAGGGCATCATAAATCTTTGGCATGGCGTCGCGTGGGAATTCCACGTCAACCACCGGGCCAATGATTTGTACGATTTTGCCTTGGCTCATTATCGGTTCCTAACTCAATAAACTTTTACAGTCCTGCGACGGTTATACCGCAGCGGCACCAGACACGATCTCGGACAGCTCTTTGGTAATTGCTGCCTGACGCGACTTGTTATACACAAGACGCAGTTGCTTGATCGCATTACCCGCGTTATCGGTTGCAGCCTTCATGGCGACCATACGGGCGGCTTGCTCGGAAGCAATGTTTTCCGCCACGGACTGGTACACCACGGACTCCAGATAACGCTTCACCAGGAACTCCATCACGTCAGTGGCATTCGGCTCGTAGAGGTAGTCCCACGAATGGGTGTGCTCCGATACCATATGCTCGTCGGTCAACGGCAACAGTTGTTCCAAGGCTGGCTCCTGCTTCATCGTGTTGATGAAACGGGAATACACGATATAAACCGCATCCAGTTCGCCTTCAGCATACTGTTTCAGCAGTACTGTAAGCGGGCCGATCAATTTTTCCAGCTTGGGCACATCGCCCAGCTGAACCGCACTTGCCACAACGTTCAGTTTGGCACGCTGGCATGCTGCAAGGCCTTTCTGGCCGATGGCGCAGACGTCAACTGCGACATCTTGCGCTTGCAGTTCGCTGACTTTGGCATAAAAGCGCTTCAGGGTATTGGCGTTCAAGCCACCGCAAAGGCCTTTGTCCGAAGTGATCAACAGAATACCAGCACGCTTGATAACGTCACGACGTGCAAGCAGTGGGTGCTCCAGATCCGTGTTGGCCGAAGCCAGGTGCGCCATAACAGAACGCACCTTCTCGGCGTAAGGACGGGCAGCGCGCATACGCTCTTGCGTTTTGCGCATCTTGGAGGTTGACACCATTTGCATAGCGCGGGTGATCTTCTGCGTGTTCTGCACGCTTCGGATCTTGGTGAGAATCTCTTTACCGACTGCCATATCCCGAACCTTTCTTTAACTCGAGGTTGTCCGAAAGACTCAGTTTAGAAACTGTAGCCAGCCTTGAACGACGCGATCGCCGAGGCCAGTACTTTTTCGTTGTCGGCAGACAGGTCACCGCTCGCATCCGTTGCAGCCAGTACGTCAGCATGGTTGGCGCGAACATAGGCCAGGAAGGCGGCTTCGAAAGCCAACGCGCTCTTCACCGGCACGTCTTCGTAGTAACCCTTGTTCACCGACCACAGTGTCAGCGCCATTTCGGCGGTCGACAGGGTCGAGAACTGCTTCTGCTTCATCAGTTCGGTAACCACTTCACCGTGCTGCAGCTGCTTGCGGGTTGCTTCGTCCAGGTCGGAAGCAAACTGCGAGAACGCAGCCAGTTCGCGATACTGGGCCAGGGCCAGACGAATACCACCGCCCAGCTTCTTGATGACTTTGGTCTGAGCTGCACCACCCACGCGCGACACCGAGATACCGGCGTTGATCGCAGGACGGATACCGGCGTTGAACAGGTCGGTTTCCAGGAAGATCTGACCGTCGGTAATCGAAATCACGTTGGTCGGAACGAAGGCGGAAACGTCGCCAGCCTGGGTTTCGATGATCGGCAGCGCGGTCAGCGAGCCGGTTTTGCCTTTGACGGCGCCACCAGTCAGCTTCTCTACCTCGTCCTCGTTGATGCGGGAAGAGCGTTCCAGCAGACGGGAGTGCAGGTAGAATACGTCGCCAGGATAGGCTTCACGGCCCGGTGGACGACGCAGCAGCAGCGAGATCTGACGGTAGGCAACGGCCTGTTTCGACAGGTCATCGTATACGATCAGCGCATCTTCACCGATGTCGCGGAAGTATTCGCCCATTGCGCAACCGGAGTACGGGGCAATGAACTGCAGCGCAGCAGCTTCGGAAGCGGTCGCGGCAACCACGATGGTGTGGGCCAGCGCGCCGTGTTCTTCCAGTTTGCGAACCACGTTGGCGATCGACGATGCTTTCTGACCTACGGCTACGTAGATGCAGACAACGCCGGTGCCTTTCTGGTTAACGATCGCGTCCAGTGCGACAGCGGTCTTGCCTGTCTGACGGTCGCCAATGATCAGCTCACGCTGACCACGGCCAACCGGCACCATGGAGTCGATCGACTTCAGGCCGGTTTGCATAGGCTGCGAAACGGACTGACGGGCAATCACGCCCGGAGCAATCTTTTCGATCGGGGAGGATTTGGTCGCGTTGATCGGACCTTTACCGTCGATCGGCTGACCCAGCGCGTTTACCACGCGGCCAACCAGCTCAGGACCTACCGGCACTTCCAGAATGCGACCGGTACATTTAACTTCCTGACCTTCGGAGATGTGCTCGTACTCGCCCAGGATCACGGCACCAACGGAGTCACGCTCCAGGTTCATGGCCAGGCCAAAGGTGTTGCCCGAGAACTCGAGCATCTCACCCTGCATCACGTCTGCCAGGCCATGGATACGAACGATACCGTCGGTTACGGAGATCACGGTACCTTTGGTACGCGTCTCTACACCTTCGGACAGGTTCTGAATCTTCGCCTTGATCAGGTCACTGATTTCAGAGGGGTTCAACTGCATGATCTCTCCTAATTCTTGAGGCTTGCCGCCATTGCGTGCAGTTTGCCGCTCACAGACGCGTCAATCACGTCATCACCGATCAAAATGCGTACGCCGCCGATAAGCTCGGCAGCTTCGCGCACTTCAATTCGTACGGTCTTGCCATACTTCTTGGTAAGCGCGGCGATCAGATCGGTTTGCTGAGCTTCGGTCAGCGGGAAAGCCGATTCGACAACTGCGTCGACGACTCCCTCGGACTTGGCTCGGAGCTGTTCAAACTGGCCAGCAATTTCCGGTAACAATGTCAGACGGCGGTTTTCGATGAGGGTGACAACAAACTGCTTGATGTCATCACTGCCACGTTCACCCAACACGTCCAACAACAGCGCCTCAACCTCTTGCGCGGTATGTTTCGGGTTGGTGACCACCTGGGCCACGTCCGGGTTTGTCACCATGGCAGCCAGCCACGCGAGCGCTTCAGACCATTTGGCCTGCGACTGCTGCTCGGCGGCCAGGCTGTATACCGCTTCGGCATAGGGCCTTGCTACGGTAATAAGTTCTGCCATGAGTTGTTTAAAACTCCGCTTTGATGGAAGCTAACAGATCAGCGTGCTTGGCTGCATCGATCTCTTTGCGCAGGATCTTTTCCGCGCCGCTCACGGCCAGGGAGGCAACCTGCTCACGCAGCGACTCCTTGGCACGCAAAACTTCCTGATCGATTTGAGCCTTCGCGTCCGCCACCAGCTTTGCACCTTCGGTGCGAGCTGCGTCCTTGGCTTCATCCACGATCTGGTTGGCACGCTTTTCAGCGGCCAGGATCAGCTCGGTAGCTTGTTGTTTTGCCTGACGAAGTTCGTCAGCAACGCGCTTTTCGGCTGCTTCCAGATCCTGTTTGCCACGCTCTGCAGCGGCCAAGCCATCAGCAATACGCTTGGCACGCTCGTCCATCATGTTGGTAAGCGGAGGCCAAACAAACTTCATGGTGAACCATACCAGGATAGCGAACGTGATCGCCTGGCCTAGTAGTGTTGCATTGAATTCCACGCTTGTTTTCCTCCAGTGGGGTTACGACAACAACCGCTTGCGTTAAAAATTAAGCGCCAGCTTTAACAGCAGCGATAGCTGCGGTCAGGAACGGGTTGTTGAAGGTATACAGCATGGCAACACCCACACCGATCATGGAGATCGCGTCAAGCAGACCGGCGATAATGAACAGTTTGGTTTGCAGAACAGGGATCAGCTCAGGTTGACGAGCGGACGATTCCAGAAACTTACCGCCGAGGATGGCAAAACCCAGGGCAGTACCAATCGCGCCAAGACCAATGATCAGGGCTGCGGCCAGAGCGGTCATCGACTGGATCTGAGAAACGAGAGCTTCCATTTAAATCTCCTAAAGACTAAGTGCAAGGATGGTTTGAAAAAAGGTACTAAGAAAATCGTTAAATCAGTGCTTCTCGACCGCGAGGCTGAGATACACGATGGTCAGCATCATGAACACGAAGGCCTGCAGGGTGATCACCAAGATGTGGAAGATCGCCCATGGCGCGCCCAGAATCCACTGGAACGCCACTGGCAGCAGTGCAATCAGGATGAAGATCAGTTCGCCGGAATACATGTTACCGAACAAACGAAGCGCGAGAGAGATCGGCTTGGCGGCCAGTTCAACCAGCTGGAACGCGAAGTTGACCGGGGCCAGGATGATGGTCATCACCAGACCTTCGGCATGGAACGGCGCGGTGAACAGTTCCTTGGTCCAGCCACCCAGACCCTTGGCGGCGATGGAGAAACCGATGATGCACAGCATCACCGACAGCGACATCGCGAAAGTGGCGTTCACGTCGGCGGACGGTACCACGCGCAGGTAAACGTGAGCCGGGTCGGCACCGAAGAAGGTGTGACCGATCCACTGTGCCACCATCGGCAGCAGGTCAACCGGCAGCAAGTCCATGGTGTTCATCAGGAAAATCCAGCAGAAGATGGTCAGCGCCAGCGGGGCGATGACTTTGCTCTTGGCATGGAAAATCTCTTTTACCTGGGTGTCGACCATCTCGACGATGGTTTCGACGAACATCTGCAAGCGACCCGGGTTTTCCATCTTGGCGTTGCGTGCCACGGAGGCAAACACGGCCAGGAAAATGAAGCCGAGGATCAGCGATACCGAGAAGGTATCGAGGTGCAGGGTCCAGAAGCCGCCTTCGTGCGATGACTTCCAGAACGTCAGGTGATGCTGGATATATTCAGTTGCGTTGCTTGCCATTGCTTTGGTCTCAATTTTTGATCAGAAGCCCGAACCAGTACGCGGAAGTGGCAGCGATGAAGCCACCAAACAATCCCGGCACCGATAAATCCTTGAAAAACAAAAGCACACCACCAAATAGGAGCAGTGTCAGTATAAATTTTGCCGCGGCTGCGCGGTAATGGCTGCGCATGATGGCCGCCGGATCGCCACGCTGCACGGCTCCGGTGATGCGGATGTACACCAGGGCCGGAATGATGGCGCACAGGCCACCCAACAACACAGACATGGCGGCATTCAGCGGCGCTTCGGCAACCACCAAGCCAACCAGCATGGCAAGCAGCGTCAGTCTGAGCTGAATGCGGACTACGCGTTTGGCGTCTGGATTAATCATGTCTGAATCGTAAAAAATCGGACGATTATAGGCTTGACGTGACGAAAGCGTCAACTTTGCTTCGTTCCGCTGTTTATGACCAAAAGCCGGCTCACAACTTTGATTTTGCTTGCAGTTTTTCCAGCAGCCGGTCAAGTTCATCCAGATTTGCATATTCGATGATCAGCTTGCCGTTACCACGCGCCGCATTGCGCAAACTGACGCTCATGCCCAGCTGTTCGGACAGCGTTTCCGCCAGCCGGCGCACGTCGGCATCCTGCCGTGCCGGCGCGGTTGGCTTGCGGCCAACCTTGCCATCCTGCTGTTGCGCTTTTTGTTCCACTTCGCGCACGGTGAGGCCGTCGGCGGCAATCTGCTGCGCCAGGCTGATCTGTTCCAGCACCGGCAGCGGCAACAGTGCCCGGGCATGCCCCATTTCCAGGCGACCATCGTGCAGCATCTGCTGCACCGGCTCCGGCAACGCCAGCAGCCGCAGCAGGTTGCTGACCGCGCTGCGCGAACGGCCGACCGCCTCGGCGGCAGCCTCGTGGGTGAGGGCGAACTCGTCGATCAGCCGCTTCAGGCCACGTGCCTCCTCGATCGGGTCCAGCTCCTGACGCTGGATGTTCTCGATCAGCCCCATCGCCAGCGCCGCTTCGTCGGAAACACTGCGGATTACCGCCGGAATCTCGGCCAAACCGGCCTTGCGACTGGCACGCCAGCGGCGCTCACCGGCGATCAGCTCGTAGTCGCCGAGGCCGACCTCGCGCACCACCACCGGCTGGATCACGCCCTGGGCGCGAATCGAGGCCGCCAGCTCTTCCAGTGCGGCGTCGTCGATCTGGCTGCGCGGCTGGTACTTGCCGGGGCGGATGCGCTCGATCGCCAGCGCGGTCAGGCGGTCGTCAACGGATTCGACAGTGGAGAGCAGCGCGTCAAGACCGCGGCCCAGTCCTTTGAGTTTGGCCATCTTTATTGTTCTGCTGTGGTTGTTTGCGGTTCGAGACGGGCAGTCAGCTCCGCCGCGAGGGCGATGTAAGCCTGGGCACCGCGGGCGTTGCGATCGTAGATCAGTGCCGGCAGGCCGTGACTGGGCGCCTCCGCCAGGCGGATATTGCGCGGAATGACGGTATCGAACACCTTGTCGCCGAAGTGACGCGCCAGCTGTTCCGACACCTGTTGCGACAGGTTGCTGCGGGCATCAAACATGGTGCGCAGCAGGCCCATGATCTCGATTTTCGGATTGACCGCCAATCGCACCTTGCGCAGGGTGTTGACCAGGTCGGTAAGCCCTTCCAGCGCGTAGTATTCGCACACCATCGGGATCAGCACGCCCTGCGCCGCCACCAGCCCGTTCAGCGTCAGCAGGTTCAGCGACGGCGGGCTGTCGATCAGGATGTAGTCGTAGTTGGCCGCCACCTGCTCCAGCGCGTTCTTCAGCCGCGCCTCGCGCGCCAGCTCCTGCATCAGCTCGACCTCGGCCGCCGACAGGTCGCGATTGGCCGGCAACACATCGTAGCCGCCCTGCTTCGCCGGCTGCACCACCTCGGCCACCTCGTGCTCGGCCAGCAGCACGTGATAGACCGAGCGCGACAGCGCGCTCTTGTCGATGCCGCTGCCCATGGTGGCATTGCCCTGCGGGTCGAGATCGACGATCAGCACCCGCCGCCCCTGCTCGGCCAGGCTGGCCGCCAGGTTGACCACGGTGGTGGTTTTGCCGACGCCGCCCTTCTGGTTGGCGACCGCGATGATGCGTGCCGTCATTTGGCGACGACGCGCACGAGGTGGCGCTCGGCATCCAGGCCGGGCACGGAGAGCGGCAGCACTTCGGACACCGCGAAGTCTTCCGGCAGCTGCGCGATTTCTTCGTACGGGTACACCCCCTTCATCGCCACGAACTGGCCGCCGTCGGCCAGCAGGTGCTTGGACAGCTTGACGAACTCGGCCAGCTCGGAGAAGGCACGACTGGTGATGCGGTCGAACTTCTGCGCCGGCTGGTAGGCCTCGACGCGGTCGGTGATCACTTCCACGTTCGGCAGCTTCAACTCGATCACCGCCTGACGCAGGAAGGTGGTTTTCTTGTGGTTGGCGTCCAGCACCACCACCTGCAGGTCCGGACGCGCGATCGCCGCCGGAATGCCGGGCATGCCGCCACCGGAGCCGACGTCGAGCAGGCGCGTGCCACCGGCCAGATGCGGCACCAGCGTCAGGCTGTCGAGCAGGTGGTAGCTAACCATGCGCTCTTCCTCGCGGATGGCGGTCAGGTTGTAGGTCTGGTTCCATTTGGCCAGCAGGCCCAGATAGCCCTCCAGCAGAGTGATCTGCTCCGGCGTCAGCTCCAGGCCGATTGCGGCCAACCCTTGGGTAAGTTCTGCGTGGTGCGTCATGATGAAGTTGGGCAATGATTGGAAACGAATAGCCCGATTGTAACGGGTATCAAAAACAAATGCGCCCCGAAGTCGGCACTCCGGAGCGCAGTGCAGCAATTTGGCGCTCAGGCGCCGTGACGGGCGTCGCTGAAGCCGCGCTTGAGGTGCACCAGCAGCAGCGCGATCGCCGCCGGGGTGATGCCCTGAATGCGCGAGGCCTGGCCCAGCGTCTCCGGGCGATGCTGGTTGAGTTTCTGCGACACTTCCTTCGACAGCCCCTTCACCAGCGCGTAGTCGATGTCCAGCGGCAGCTTGACGTCGTCGAGCTGCTCGCGCTTGGCCACCTCCTCGTTCTGGCGGTCGATGTAGCCCTGGTACTTGACCTGGATCTCCACCTGCTCCGCTACCACCTCGTCCGCCACGCCCTCCCCCGCCTGCGACAGCGTCATCAGCTGGCGATAGTTGACGTTGGGGCGCTTCAGCAGGTCGTGCAGGCTGTATTCGCGCGCCAGCTTCTGGCCGAACATCGCCTCGTCCTCGCCCGGCTGCAGTTTGCCCGGGTGCACGTAGTGCGTGGTCAGCCGCTGCTTTTCCGCCTCCACCGCGTCGCGCTTGCGGCAGAACGCCTCCCACTGCGCGTCACCGACCAGCCCCAGCTTGCGGCCAAGCTCGGTCAGGCGCAGGTCGGCGTTGTCTTCACGTAGCTGCAGACGGAATTCGGCGCGGCTGGTGAACATGCGGTACGGCTCGGACACGCCCATGGTGGACAGATCGTCGACCAGCACGCCGAGGTAGGCCTCGTCGCGGCGCGGACACCAGCCGGCCTGTTCGCGAGCAAAGAGGCCGGCGTTGAGGCCGGCGAGCAGGCCCTGCGCCGCCGCTTCTTCATAGCCGGTGGTGCCGTTGATCTGGCCGGCGAAGAACAGGCCATGGATGGCCTTGGTTTCCAGTGTCGACTTCAGGCCGCGCGGGTCGAAGTAGTCGTACTCGATGGCGTAGCCGGGGCGCAGGATGTGCGCGTTTTCCAGACCGGGAATGGAGCGCACCGCCGCCAGCTGGATGTCGAACGGCAGGCTGGTGGAAATCCCGTTCGGATAGTATTCGTGCGTGGTCAGGCCTTCCGGCTCCAGGAAGATCTGGTGGCTGTCCTTGTCCGCGAAGCGGTTGATCTTGTCCTCGATCGACGGACAGTAGCGCGGGCCGACGCCTTCGATCACGCCGGTGAACATCGGGCTGCGCTCGAAACCGCTGCGGATGATGTCGTGGGTGCGCTCGTTGGTGTGGGTGATCCAGCATGGCAGCTGCTTCGGGTGCATCGCGCGGCTGCCGCGGTAGGAGAACACCGGCTCCGGGGTATCGCCCGGCTGCGCTTCCATCACGCTGAAATCGATGCTGCGGCCGTCGATGCGCGGCGGGGTGCCGGTCTTCAGGCGCCCGACCGGCAGGCTCAGCTCGCGCAGGCGTTCGCCCAGCGTCGATGCCGCGGCATCGCCGGCGCGACCGCCGCTGTAGTTTTCCAGCCCGACGTGGATCTTGCCGGACAGGAAGGTGCCGGCGGTGAGCACCACGCTCTTGCCGCGGAAGGTGATGCCGATGGCGGTGATGGCGCCGGCGACGCGGTCACCCTCGATCAAGAGGTCGTCCACCGGCTGCTGGAACAGCGTCAGGTTGGGCTGGCTTTCCAGCATCTCGCGGATCGCCGCCTTATACAGCACGCGGTCGGCCTGGGCGCGGGTGGCGCGCACTGCCGGACCCTTGGAGGCGTTGAGGGTGCGGAACTGGATGCCGCCGATGTCGGTGGCCAGCGCCATGGCGCCGCCGAGCGCGTCCACTTCTTTTACCAGATGACCCTTGCCGATGCCGCCGATCGACGGGTTGCACGACATCTGCCCCAGCGTCTCGATATTGTGGGTCAGCAGCAAGGTGTTGCAGCCCATGCGCGCGGCCGCCAGCGCGGCTTCGGTACCGGCATGGCCGCCGCCCACCACGATCACGTCAAAGGTCGTCGGATAAATCATGAAATGCCCGCCTGCTAAATAAGACCGTGAGCCATTGCCGCCGTGCCGCCACCGTATCAAGGTTGGCCGCAACCGGCAGCACCTGCCCGGCTATGGAAAGAACCGGACATTGTAACCGAAATCCGCCACCGCGGCTAAGCCGTTGATTTTCATCACCCTGACTGTCATCAGGGTTTCATCGCCCGGTCACCCGCCGTTCATGGACTGGACACGGCGCTGTCAGAATCGCCGTTTAGCATGCAGCCATCGACCCTGCACAGGAATGCAGTATGCAATTGAGCGAACAACTGGCGGTCAGCACCGCCGCCCGGCTGAGCGTGCGATTGGCGCGCAGCGACAAGGACATCCGCCGCGCGCAGAAGCTGCGCTATCAGGTGTTTGCCACCGAGATGGGCGCGCAGCTGGCCTCCGCCGCCGAAGGCATCGACCGCGACGACTACGACGCCTTCTGCGACCACCTGCTGGTGGAGGACAACGCCAGCGGCAAGGTGGTCGGCACCTACCGCATGCTGCCGCCGCACAGGGCGCGGCAGCTGCCGCAACTGTATTCCGAGCACGAATTCGAGCTGTCACGGCTGGCCGGCATCCGCGACCACGTGATCGAGGTCGGCCGCTCCTGCGTGCACAAGGATTACCGCCGCGGCGCGGTGATCGCCATGCTGTGGGCTGGTCTCGCCGACTACGTGCGGCAGCAGGGCGGCCAGTATCTCGCCGGTTGCGCCAGCGTCAGCCTCGCCGACGGCGGCCATCAGGCGGTCAGCCTCTATCGCCAGCTGGAGGGCAAACATCTGGCACCGGTGGAGTGGCGGGTGACGCCGCACCTGGCGCTGCCACTGCACCGGGTGCAGGACGACGCCGCGCCGGCGCCGCTGCCACCGCTGATCAAGGGCTATTTGCGCGCCGGTGCCTGGGTGTGCGGCGAACCGGCGTGGGATCCGGACTTCAACTGCGCCGATTTCTTCATGCTGCTGCCGATGAACCGCCTCGACCTGCGCCACCAGAAGCACTTCGCCGCCGGCTGAGGCGTGGCGCAAGGTTGGCCGCAAGCCGCTGCGGCCAACCTTGACCGCGCTGTTACAATCGCGGGATGGAATATTCGGTCACCCCCGTCGGCATCATCCGCTCGCCGTACCAGGAAAAGTTCGGCATCCCGCGCCAGCCGGCGCTGGCCCCGTCCGCCCCGGTCACGCTGGAATTGCTGCCGCCCTACAACCAGCCCGACTGCGTGCGCGGGCTGGAAGACTTCTCCCACGTGTGGCTGACCTTCGTGTTCCACGACACGCTGGCGCGCGGCTGGCAGCCGCTGGTACGGCCGCCGCGGCTGGGCGGCAACAGCAAGGTCGGCGTGTTTGCCAGCCGTGCCACGCACCGTCCCAACGGCCTCGGCCTGTCGCTGGTGGCGCTGCAGGGCATCGACACCCGCCACGGCGTCACGCTGCAGCTGAGCGGCGCCGACCTGCTCGACGGCACGCCTGTGCTGGACATCAAGCCCTACATCCCATTCGTGGAGGCCAAGCCCGACGCCCGCGGCGGCTTCGTCGACGGCCCGCCGCCGCAGCTGGCGGTGTGCTGGAGCGCCACGGCGCGGGCACAACTGCAAGCCTGGCCGCAGGCCCCGGCGTGGCTGCCGCAGCTGATCGAGGAAGTGCTGGCGCAGGACCCGCGCCCGGCCTACCAGAACGATCCGCAGCGGCGCTACGGCATGCGGCTGGCGGACTGCAACATCGCCTTCAGCATCGCCGGCGGACAGGTGACGGTGCTTGAAATAACGCCACTGGCCCCGAACTAATCACTTCGACCCTTTGTCGAACTGTGTCCGGCGCTACACGCAAGAACTTATAAGTGCCGCTTACATTGGAGATTGACACCATGACATCCCGAGCGAAGACCGCCCTTCTGGCCCTCTCCCTCATCAGCATCCTTGCTGCCCCGCTTGCCGAAGCCGCACGGCTGGGCAAGGGTCGCAGCGCCGGCATGCAGCGCTCGACCCCGACACAAAGCTACCAGCAGCCTAGCGCCGCACCGGCCCAGCCTGCCGCGCCGATGGCGCCAGCCGCAGCCGGCCAGCAAAAAGGCTCCGGCATCGGTGGCATGCTGGCCGCCGGCGCCGTTGGCGCCGCTGCCGGTTACATGCTGAGCTCCGCCTTTGGCGGCGATGGCGACTTCCCGTGGCTGGGCATCCTCGCCGGCGGCCTCGGCGGTCTCGCGCTGCTGTCCTTCCTGCGCAACCGCGCCGCCCGCCAGCGCCAGCAGGCACCACGTCCGATGTCGGTACCGACTGCCAGCCGCTTCGAACCGGCCGCCGCCGGCCCCAACGGTGCCATTCCACCGATCGGCTCCGGCATGCAACCGCAAGGCGGCAGCGGGCTGACACCGCCACCGGCCAGCCTGCAGCGTCTGCCGGACGGCACCGAGATCCCGCACTTCCTGCGCCAGGCCAAGGCCACCTTCCTGCACCTGCAGAACCTGAACTCGGCGGAGAGCCTGGAAGAAGTGCGCAAGTACATGACGCCGGAGCTGTTCAACGCGCTGCGTGACGACATCAGCAGCAACAGCGAAGCGGCCGACTTCCCGCAGCTGGACTGCACCGTGATCGAAGCCGTCAACGAAGGCGGCCGCATGATCGCCAGCGTCCGCTTCAGCGGCACCGTCAGCGAAAGCGTCGGCACCGCACCGGTACCGTTCAGCGAGGTGTGGCACTACGTGAAGGCCGACAGCAACAGCGCCAAGTGGCTGATCGCCGGTATCCAGCAGGCCTGACCCGGCAACACCGCACCATGGCAATACACAACGCCGCCCAATCGGGCGGCGTTTTTCATGGGGTGCCGGTGAAAACCTGGCCGCGGGTATGCGGCCAACCTTGTTGCGAGCCTGCTGACCGGCGATGCACGACTGATGCGGCGGTCGGCCGTCAGCGGGCCGGTGTAGCTGATCGCCGGCATCCAGCAAGCCGGACCCGACAATGCCACGCGACGCAATGCACAACGCCGCCCAATCGGGCGGCGTTTTTCATGGGATACCGGTGAAAACCCGGTCGCCGGACGTTGCGGCCAACCTTGCCGCATGCCTGCCGACAGACGCAGCGCTGCGGCCGCGATGGTCAGCCGTCAGCGGACCGCCGGACCGGTAACTCCGTCAAAGCCCAACTCGAACAGCATCTGCTGCTCCTGCTCCTGCTTCACCCCTTCGGCGATCACGCCGAGGCCGATATTGTGCGCGATATTGCACACCCCTTTCAGGAACACCTGGTTGCCGGCGTGCTGCTGGATATCCTGCACGAAGCTGCCGTCGACCTTCAGGTAGTCGATGCCCAGGTCGTGCAGCTGCCCGATCAGGCTGAACTGGCGGCCAAAGTGCTCGATGCCCAGCTTGCACGGCAGCTCGGCCAGCGCCAAGCACAGCGCACGGAACGCATCGAAGCGCGGCAGGATGCCGGCCTCCGGCATTTCCAGCCACAGCCGCGTGGCGCTGTGGCCGTGCTCGCGGATCTGCGCCACCAGCTGGCGCAGGAAGTCCTCGCTGGCCAGCGATTCCGCGGCCAGGTTGACGGCGATGCCGGGACAGTCCGGCTCTGCCGCCAGCTGCCGCAGCGCCATCGCCACCGCAGCCAGATCCAGCCCCGCCACGCGCCGGGTACGAATCGCCATCGGCATGAACTGGCCGGCCGGCAGCCACACCTCGCCCTGACGCAGACGCAGCGGTGCTTCCTCGTGCAGCAGCGCGCCCTGACGGTCACGCACCGCGAAGCGCACCAGGCGCAAGCCGTCGCCCTGCAGCGCCTGATCGAGAATGCCGCCCCACACTTCCGCGGTCGGCGCCGGCGGCTTGTCGACGTTGCTGCCGGCCATCTCGATGCGCACGCCGGCGGCAAACTCGGACTGCGCCAGCGCCTGGTCGAGCCGCGACATGATGTCGCGCACGGTGTCGCCGTCGCGCAAGTCGGTTGCCGCCATCGCCAGCGCGACCGGCTGCGCGGCAAAGCTGCTCAGCAGCGCGTGCAGCTCGTCGTGCAGCTGCTGCAGGCTGGCGGCCTCGGCCTGGCTCGCCGGTAGCAGCAGCGCGAAATCGGCGCCGTTGAGGCGCGCCGCCTGGCTGTCGACACCGAAACGCTGCGTGTCGCGCAGCACGGCACCGAACTGGCCCAGCATTTCATCGGTCAGCGGCCGACCCAGCTTGCTGTTGATGTCGGCCAGCGCCTCGATGCGCATCAGCAGCAGCACGCTGCTCTCGTCTTCGCGCTCCTGCAGGTCGGCACCGAGACGGCCCATGAAGAACTGGCGGTTGGCCAGCCCGGTGACGCTGTCGAAGTTGACCTGGCGACGCAGCACTTCCAGCCGTGCGGCCTCCTCTTCGAACATCATCTTGACGCGGGTCACCATCGCATTCATCGCCTGTGCCAGCCGCCCCATTTCCGGGCCCGGCGGCTCGGGAATGGTGATGAAGCGGCGCTGGGTAATCGCCTTGGCCTGATTGACCACGCCCAGCAGCTGGTTGCGGATGGTATTGACGCCGAAGGAGCCGATGGCGCCCACCACCAGCCCGGCGATCAGCACCCAGAACGACACCTGCAGCGCGCCTTCCCACAGCGAGGCGTAAGCGTAGCCGGCCTCGCTCTCCACCTCGATGGTGCCGGCCTGCATCCAGCCGCTGCTGACCATCGCCCGCGCCGGCGTCGGCGCCAGGGTGAAGATGTTGCGGAACCACGCCGGCGCGCTGCCGGACTGGTAGGCGTTGACGCGCTGTACCCGTGGCTTGCCGTCGGCGCCGACCCAGGAGATGCGGCGGAAGTGGCCCTGGTCGAAGGCGGCGTTGATCAGCGTCTCGCCCATCGCCGGGTCGGCCTGGTTCTGGGTGATCAACAGCGCCAGCGAGTTGGCCGCATCGGCACTCTGCGCCGCCAGCTGTTGCTGCAGATAGTTGCGGGCGTTGAACAGGTTGGCGGTCAGGCTGCCCGCCGCCGCCAGCACCACCGCCGCCACGACCAGGAACCAGAGCTGTTGAATCAGGGAAACGCGTTTCATCGGTGCCGCTTTCAGGTAATAAAGCCTTCGGCCTTCATTTTGTCGATCAACTGTCGCCAGCGGGTCAGCCGGTCGACACTGGAATTGGGGGCCGCGCCAGCGCCGACCCAGATGCCGTCGGCGTTGAAGCTGAACACCGGCTGCAAGTCGCTGCGCTGCGAGGCCGGCTTGATGCTGGAAATCAGGTTGTCCAGCACCAGCGGCTCGGCGGTCGGCTCGGCATAGTATGCCAGCACCATGTGTGCCTGGGTGATGGTGCTGGCCGGGCCGCCGATACGGGCGCGGACATAGATCATGCGCAGTTTCTGCGGCGCCACGCCCAGCTCGCGCAGGGTGAAGTACTTGGCCAGCGCAAAATCCTCGCAGTCGCCGGCGCCCTTGGCCATGCTTTCCAGCGGCGTCGCCCAGTAGTCCGCCTGCCGCCACAAATCCGGATCTTCAACGTACTTCAATTTCTGATTAAAGAACTGATTTACATTCTGTACGCGGTTGATTTCATTGCTATCGCGACGCAGTTGCAACAGCAGTTGCTGCCAGTCGCGGTAAACGCGCAGCGCCTGCACGCCGTACAGCTGCTGCACCCGCTCCGCACTCAGCTCCGCCAGCACCAGCCCGGCCAGCGCCAGCAGCAAAGGCACGGCCAGCAAGGCTCTCCCCCAATACCGGGACAGCGTCGCCGCGCAGACTGCGATCTTGTGAATGAAGCTGTTGCCAAGCATGCGGGCCGTGACCTGTGTGGAAATCCGCCTATCTATATTGTCAACGGTGAACTATCTTTCCCTTGACACTGCTTAAATCAATTCCGACAATACATTGTATTAAGTCGATGTTTACTTACTTGCAACTGTCCGATTAATAATTACTGGCATGTCGAGGCTATCATGAACTTCCGCCGCAAACACCTCTACGGTTGTACCCTGGCCGCATTATTGACCATGGTTATCCCTTCCGCATCCTTTGCGCTCGAATTGAAGGACGCCATCACGCAAACGGTGCAGAACAACGCAGAAGTGGGCATGAAGTGGTACAACTTCCGCGCCACCGCGGAAGAGAAGGGTGTCGCCAGCGCCGGCTTCTTCCCGACCGTCGACCTCAGCTACAACACCGGTCGCGAGCGCCTGCGCGAGCCGCAGACCGACGGTTCCGTCAACAGCCGTTCGTTCAACCGTCATGGCTACACCGCCACACTGAACCAGAACCTGTTCCAGGGCTTCATGACCGTGAACCAGGTCAAGCAGCTGGACTATACCAGCCGCGCCCGCTATTTCGAGTACCTGGCCGCCGCCGAACAGCAGAGTCTGGAAGCGTCGCGTACTTTCATCGATGTAGTGCGCTACAGCAAGCTGGTTGAGATCGCCGAAGACAACTACGCCATCCACAAGGGCATCTACGAACAGATCCTGCAGCGCGTGACGCAAGGCGTTGGCCGCCGCGTGGACCTGGAGCAGATCAACGGCCGTCTCGGCTTGGCCGAATCCAACCTGATCAACGAGATCTCCAACCTGCACGATGTCTCGGCGCGTTACGCCCGCATCATCGGCGAGGTACCGCCGGCCGAGCTGAAGCTGCCGGTGCTGGACCTGAGCCTGCTGCCGGCGGGCGACCAGGTAATGCCGCTGGCGGACAAGCACAACCCGACGCTGCTGGCTGCCCGTTCCTTCTACCGCGCGGCCGAAGCGGATGTCCGCGTCCGTCGCGGCGCCTTCTCGCCGACGCTGGACCTGCGCGCCACCAAGGACGTCACCAACAACGAAGACGGCATCAAGGGCCGCAATTCGCAGCAGGCGGTGGAACTGGTGCTGAACATGAACCTGTTCCGTGGCGGCGCCGACCGCGCCCGCCTGGCCTCCTCCGCCGAACGCCAGAGCGAAGCCGAGGCACTGGGCATCAAGGCCTGCCGCGACATGCGCCAGCAGGTCAGCATCGCCTACAACGACGTATCGAAGCTGACCAGCCAGCTCGACTCGCTGCGCCAGCACCAGCTGTCCACCGAAAAGGCGCGCGACGCCTATCGCCGCCAGTTCGACATCGGCCAGCGTACCCTGCTTGACCTGCTGGACAGCGAAAACGAACTGTTCGACGCCCGCCGCGAGCTGATCAACGCTGAGCTGAACCAGCAACTGGCGATCTACCGCGTGCTGGGTGAATCCGGCCGCCTGCTGGAAGTCATGCAGATCAAGCCGCAGGACAGCTCGCTGGCCAGCGTCGACGACCTGACCGTACCGGCCTGCCCGACCGACTACGCGCCGACCTCGCCACTGGACAAGAACAAGATCGCCGCCAAGTCCTTCACCGACGACACCATCGTCGCCAAGACCACCCCGTCGGCCATCGAACGCAATGTCTCGGTGAACGTGCAGGTACAGTTTGATCTGGATTCGGCGCGCATCCGTCCGGAAAGTAACCCGACCCTGGACCAGCTGGCCAACACCCTGCTGATGCCGGAACTGGGTAGCAAGCGCTTCCTGGTGGAAGGCCATACCGACACTACCGGTGGCGCCAGCCACAACCTGCCGCTGTCGCAGCGTCGTGCCGCCGCGGTACGCGACTACCTGATCACCAAGGGCGTGCCGGCGGACCGTCTGGACAGTGTCGGCTACGGCAGCAGCAAACTACTGCCGAACCTGGCACCGACCGATCCTAGCCACCGCCGCGTGGTGGTAACCTTCCAGGAACAGGCACCGATGGGTGCGGTGACACCGAAGGCTGCCGTCAAACGCCGCGTCGCCAAGCCGAAGCCATAAAGTAGTACTGCCCAACGCCAAGTGGCCGGTTAATCCGGCCACTTTTTTTACGTCCGCCACGTGGGTAATCGATGCTGGCGTTACGGCACCCGCATGGCCGGAAACACCCGCGCCGCATTTGCTGCCGTCGCGGCGGCGATGTCGGCCAGCGACACACCGCGCAGCGCCGCCAGCACCGCGGCAATCCTGGGCAGGTTGTCCGGCGTATTCGGCACCGCCGGTGCCCATTCCGGTGGGATGTCCGGGCCGTCGGTCTCCAGCACGATCGCCGACAGCGGCAGCGTTGCGGCCAACCTGCGAATGCGTTGCGAACCCTGATAAGTCATCGCACCGCCAAAGCCGAGGCAAAAGCCCAGCTCGATAAAGGCATTCGCCTGCTGCAGACTACCGTTGAACGCGTGCACCACACCGCCGGGTACCTTGTGCTGGCGCAGGTATTTGAGGATGCGGTCATGCGAACGGCGCGCGTGCAGGATCACCGGTAGCTCAAAGCGGCGCGCCAGCTTCAGTTGCGCCTGCAGCCAGTATTCCTGCTGCTGCGCATCCAGCCCCGGCACAAAGAAATCCAGCCCGCACTCACCTACCGCGACCGGACGCTGCCGTTCCAGGTAGTCGGCCAGCAGCGCCAGGTGCTCGTCCCGATGCCGTTCCAGGTACAGCGGGTGCAGGCCGAAGGCGACATCGACGCCGAACTGCGCCCGCATCGCCAGCACCTCGTCAAAGGTATCCGCCATCACCGCCGGCACGATGGCATGGCTGACACCGCCAGCGCGCGCCTGTTGCCACAGCTGCTCACGGTTGGCCGCAAACTCCGCCGCATCCAGATGCAAGTGGGTATCGACAAGTGACATGGAGAATCCTGTTGCGGATGAATTAAGCAGGGTGCCGCCGATAACGTGTCCCGGCATGCCGCTCGGCCGTATCGGCACGGACCCGCTGACAGCGCAACGCGTGGCCACCCTGCGCTGTGTTATAGCCGAAGCGCGCCCAGCTGCCACGCTCCGTAACGCTGGAGCATCGAGATGGACTCGTCCCGTGGCATTCGCTGTTTCGTGCTGCCAGCATGTGAAGGAAAACGACGCCCGCTGCTGCGCGGTGGCGATCAAGCGCAAGCAGCCGGGAACCTCTGGCGGCGGAAAGCGGACAACAAAAAACCCGCAGAGCCTTGTGCTGTGCGGGTTTGATGCGATGCTGCAGATTTTTTCGTGGTGCCCGGGGCCGGACTCGAACCGGCACACCTTGCGGCGGGGGATTTTGAGTCCCCTGCGTCTACCAATTTCGCCACCCGGGCGAAAAAATCCAAGACGCGCATTATATAAGCGGCGTTACGCCTTGTAAAGCTCAGTCCGCCACTTTCAGCTGCAGCGCGCGCTCGTACAACTGCTTCTTGTTGAGGTCGTAATGCGTCGCCACAATCGCCGCCGCCTGCTTGGTCGGTAGCACCGCCGCCAGCTCGGCAAGCAGCGCCAGCGCCGGTGCAGGCAGGCTGTCCGCCGTCTGTGCCACCGGCGCGGCAGCGTCGATGATCAGCACGCACTCGCCGCGCTGCTGGTTGCTGTCGCTGCGGATGCGCTCGACCAGTTCGGCCGCCGGCAAGCGCAGGAAGGTCTCGAAGGTCTTGGTCAGCTCGCGCGCCAGGATCAGCGGCCGTTCCGCACCGAGGGTGGCGGCAACGTCTTCCACGCACTCCAGGATACGGTGCGGCGCCTCGTAGCAGACCACCGCGTAGTCGGCGTCCTGCCATTGCTGCAGCGTCTTGCAACGTTGGCCGCGCTTGGGCGGCAGGAAGCCGTGGAACAGGAAGCGCGCGGTATCCAGCCCGCTGGCGGACAAGGCGGCAATCACCGCCGAGGCGCCGGCCACCGGCACCACGCGCAGGCCGGCGGCCCACACCGCCTGCGCCAGACGGGCACCGGGGTCGGAAATGCCCGGCGTGCCGGCGTCCGATACCTGCACCACGATCTTGCCCTCCTGCAGCCAACGGATCACGCTGGCCGCCATTTCGCGCTCGTTGTGTTCGCGCAGGCTGACCAGTTTCTTGCTGATGCCGTAGGCGGCCAGCAGGCTGCCAGTGACGCGGGTATCTTCCGCCAAAACAATGTCCGCGGCGTGGAACCCGGCAATGGCGCGCAGTGTCACATCAGCCAGATTCCCAATCGGCGTGGCCAGCACATATAATGACCCGTTGACAAACGTTTCCTGGGCAGAATTCATCAAGTGATCAAGCATTGTCTGCACGTTTTGGCTCCCTGGTTATCCGGCACAGCCGTTTTAATGGCGGCAAGTGTAGCCGCTGCACAGTCGCCGGGCTATATCCTTCAGCAAAATCAGCAAACGCTCCGGAACATCGGCACCAGTGCTGCCTCCGCACCGCTGGCCAGCCCTGCCGTCGCGGCCCCTGCCACGCCTGCCGCCAAGCTCAGCGACAACAAGCCTCGCCTGCATCTGGGGCTGCTGCTGCCGGTGGAGGCACCGCAGCTGGGTGACGCCGCCCAGGTGGTGAAGGCCGGTTTCGACGCCGCCGCGCAGCAGGACAGCAACGTCCAGCTCAGCTTCGTTGCACTGGCCAGCGAGAACGACGCGGTGAAGGGCTACCAGCAGCTGCTGGCCGCCGGCGCCAACGTGATCGTCGGACCGCTGACCCGCGAGGGTGCGGCCAACGTGGCGGCACAGGCCAGCGTGCCGACGCTGGTACTGAATACGCTGAGCAAGGCGCCGGCAGGCGGCAAGGTGTGGAGCCTGTCGCTGGCGGTCGAGAGCGAAGCGCGCCAGATCGCGCGCATGATGCGCGACGACGGCCGCAAGGCGCCGCTGGTGCTGTTCAATAACGATGCGCTGTCGACGCGCCTGCGCGCCGCCTTCAGCGAGAGCTGGACGCAGCGCCACCCGAGCGCACCGCTGGAACTGAACATGACGCAGCCGGATGGCGCGCAGCTGAACACGCTGCTGGCCGGTGCCGACAGCGTGTTCCTGGCACTGGACGACAAGGAGGCCGAGGCCAGCCGCGCGCTGCTGCCGGCCGAGCTGGCCGCCTACGCCACCTCGCTGATCAATACCCGGCAAGCGGCCCCGGCACTGGACGGCGTGCGCTTCGTCGACATGCCGTGGTTCCTGATGCCCAATCACCCGGACGCCGCCGGCATCGCCCGGCCGGCCACGCCGCTGACCAAGGCCACCGAACGTCTGTACGCGCTGGGAGTGGATGCCTTCCGCCTCGGCAAGGCGCTGGGCCAGAGTCGCAATCCGGCCAGCATCCGCCTGCGCGGTGTTACCGGCGACCTGCAACTGGGTAAGGACTGGGTAATCCAGCGCGAGCTGCCGACCGCCATTCGCGGCGAGTCGCAATGAGCAAGGCCAGTGGCGACCACTACGAAACGCTGGCCTGCCGTTTCCTGCAGCAGCAGGGGCTGACGCTGGTGGAACGCAACTGGCACTGCCGGCAGGGCGAGCTGGATCTGGTGATGCGCGACGGTGCCTACTGGGTGTTCATCGAAGTACGCGCCCGGCAATCGGCCCACTTCGGCGGCGCCGCCGCCAGCATCGGCAGCGCCAAGCAGCACAAGCTGCACACTGCGGCCAACCTTTACCTCAGCAGCAAACGCATTGACGCCCCCTGCCGTTTCGACGCCGTGCTGTTCGATGGCGGCGAACAAGCGCAGTGGCTGAAGAACATTTTCGCTTAAGCGCCACCGACCAAAGGAATCACATGGATTTGATCGAACGTGTCAGCGGACACTTCCTTGAAAGCATCGCCATCAAGCAGCAGGTGATGGACGAGCTGTCGCCGGCCGTGGCGCTGGCCGCCGAGCGCATGGTCAGCAGCCTGATGAACGAGGGCAAGATCCTCGCCTGCGGCAACGGCGGTTCCGCCGCCGACGCGCAGCATTTTGCCGCGGAAATGATCGGCCGTTTCGAGAAGGAACGCCCGGGGCTGGCGGCGATGTCGCTGGCCACCGACAGTTCGATCCTCAGCGCCATCGGCAACGACTACGATTTTGACATGATCTTTTCCAAGCAGGTGCGGGCGCTGGGCCACCACAACGACCTGCTGCTGGCGATCTCCACCTCCGGCAACTCCGCCAACGTCATTGAGGCAATCTATGCCGCGCACGAACGCGGCATGGGCGTAATCGCGCTCACCGGCAAGGACGGCGGCCAGATCGCGGAAATCCTGTCACCGGAAGACATCCACCTGAATGTGCCTAGCCTGCGCACCGCGCGCATTCAGGAAGTCCATATTTTGTTGATCCATGCACTGTGCGATGCCATCGATTGCATGCTGCTGGGAGGAGAATGATGAAAAACCGTTTGCTCGCACTGCTGCTGGCCAGCAGCGCCGCCGCCAGTCTCAGTGCCTGCTTCCCGCTGGTTGCCGGCGGCGTGGCCGCCGGTGCGCTGGTGGCCACCGACCGCCGCACCAGCGGCGCCTATGTCGAGGACCAGGCCATCGAGCTGAAGTCGTTGCGCCAGAGCAGCGAACGCTTTGCCGGCGCCCGCATCAGCATCACCAGCTACAACCGTGCGGTGCTGATCAGCGGCGAGGCGCTGAGCGAGGCGCAACGCCAGGAAATCGAGATGATGGTGCGCGGCACGCCGAATGTGCAGCGCGTCTACAACCACCTGGTGGTGGCACCGGTGGCGACGCTGGCGCAGAAGAACAACGACCTGTGGATCACCACCAAGGTGCGCACTCGCCTGCTGGAAGGCAAGGGCTACCCGCCGCAGGCCATCAAGGTGGTGACTGATCGCGGCGTGGTCTACCTGCTCGGTCTGGTCACCGCCAGCGAAGGCGCCGCCGCCGCCGATGTCGCCAGCCGTACCAGCGGCGTGCAGCAGGTAGTCACGCTGTTCGAGACACTGGCCGAGACACCGGCAGCCAGCATCCAGCCCCGCAACTGAACAGCACCACGGCAATGAAAAAGGCGACTCGCGAGTCGCCTTTTTGCTGGGTACCGGCAACGGCTACAGGCTGCGCCCCACCCCCGGCATCAGCACGTCGCTGCACAACACGTGCTGCACCTCGTCGATCTCGATCGCCATCGACAGCGTGACGCAGATGCGGGTATCGGTCATCGACAGGTAGGGCTCGCTCATGTACAGCACGCCGGGCTGGTCGATGGCATGCTGGAAATAGGCGCGCCGCGACCACACCGCACCGGTGGTGTCCTCCAGCGGGGAAAAGCGCAGGCTGTCGCCGATGTTGTTGCGCCCGGAATTGAGGTTGCGCCCCTGCTGGCGACCCTCCTGATCCAGCAGGAAGCAGCGGATCACGTCCGGCAGCTGCAGCATCGGCATCGCCGCCACCTCGAACTCGCTGCCCTGCATCAGCGCGATCGCCGTCTGCACAAAAGCCTGCCGCGACAGTTCCATCTGGCGGCGATTGAGTTTGCGACGCAGCAGTTCGCGGTTCATCAGCTCATCCCACTTGGCGTCGAGCCGCGGCGTGATCAGCTGGTCGCTGTCCGGCACCGCCGCAGGGCGCGCCACGTAGTAGCCCTGCACCAGGTCGCAACCGGAATCCAGCGCCACCACCACGTCGGAGTCGCTTTCCACCCCTTCCACCACCACCAGCGCACCGATTTCGTGCATCAGCCGCACCAGACGCGACAACAGGGTGCGCGTGCGCTGCTGCGTTACCGCGCTGCGCAGCAGATGGCGGTCAAACTTGACGAAATCTGGCTCCAGGCTGCACACTCGGTCGATATTGGAATGGCCGACGCCGAAATCGTCGATCGCCAGCAGGCAACCCTGCTCCCGCAACAGCGCCACGCCCTCCAGCAGGCGCGCATCCAGCTCGATCGCCTGCTCCAGCACCTCCAGCACCACCGACTGCGGCGCGATGCCGGACTCGGCGATGATGATACCCAGTTGCATCGCATAGTCCGGATCGGACAGCGTCATGGCATCGACATTGAGGAACAGCCAGCGCTGGGCATGGCCGGCGGCGGCAAAACGCTGGCAGTGCGCGGCACACACCGCCAGATCCATCGCCACCCGCTCGTCGCGGCGGATATAACGCTGGTACACCTCCAGCGGCGACAGCGAGACCTCGTTCTCCGACGCCCGCAGCAGCGCCTCCATGCCGACCGTGCGCCGGTGCGCCAGGCTGTAGATGGGCTGAAAGTGGGAGTTCAGGACCAGGGAATCCCGCATCGGTATGTTATTCACAGCAACGCTCCGGCAAAAGTTGTACGCAGACTAGCAATTGCTGTTCCAGTTTAAGTGAGGTTGGCCGCAAGCCCAACCTCGATAACAAAAAAAGACCGGCAACGGCCTGATGGCAGCCAGTGAATGCTGACTGCTATCAAGCCATTGCCGGCCTTTTGTTCCCCTTTTCCCCTTGCCTCAATCCGTTTTCAGGTTGGAATTGTTTTTCAGCATGTCGATGATCTGCTGATCGGTCGCCCCTACCCCGGCCAGGGAATCCAGTGCCACGCCGGTCAGCACAATCTGCTGATCGGTGGCCGTGCCATAGTTGCTGCCGTCGAACTCCCCGCTGTAACTGATCTGGACCAGCGTGTTGCTGCCGTCTGCGCTGAAGTGCAGGTATTGCTGGAGATTGCTGCTGTTTTCTCCTTGCAGCAGGTCGCGCAGATCAAGGGAGTCGCCTTCACTGGTTTTAAAGTCGTTCACGCTGACGATATCGGTGGCCGCACCACCACCCAGCCCCTGATCGCCCAGGCTCCACTTGAAGGTGTCGCTGCCCGCACCGCCAATTAACGTGTCATTGCCAAAACCGCCATACAGCACATCGTTGCCATCACCGCCGTACAGGGTGTCATTGCCCAGCCCGCCCATCAGCACGTCGTTACCGGCACCGCCATACAGGGTATCGCTGCCGGCACGACCATCGATGAAATCGTCGCCGTCACCGCCAGTAAGGGTATCGTTACCGACCGTGCCGTAGATCATGTCGTTGCCACCCTGCGCATCCAGCGTCTGCCCGGTTACCGAGATCGGGCCGCTGACCGCAAACTCACCACCATCGGTGTCGCTGCTCAGCCAGTCACGGTCGGCACCATTGCCCGCCGTGGCGCTGTCAAAGTCGGTGGCATAGTCACCCTGATAGTTGTTATGCGGCCTCACGTACTCGTCCGAGTTGATGATGTGTACGTTGCTACTACTGGAGAGGTCATCACCAAGCAACTGGAGCTTGAACTGGTCATTCTGGTCCATCACCACATCGGTATCTCCGGCGGTCAGGTAGAAGCGGAACAGGGTGTCGCCATTGGCGGTGTACAACTTTTCCCAGTAGCCGGTGGTGCCGGTTGGCAAGGACAATGCCAGCAGGGTAAGCCCGACAGCACTGATATCGTCGACCCAGATGTCCCAGTGGATGGTGCGGCCGGCAAACAAGGTGATGTCACCGTCCTTGGCTTTAATATCGAACGACTGATGCTGGGAGCTGTAGTTCATTAGCCAGGCACCGTCATCACCGTAGAGCACCGGCGGCGGGTAGTCGTCATCCACGATGGTCGCGGTGGCACTGTCCTGATAAGTGCTGCCGTTGCTGCTCAGCGTGGCGCCGAGGGTGAAGGTTTCGTTCGCTTCGTCGCTGCTGTCATCCACCGTGGTGGTACGGATCAGCAGGTTGCTGTCGCCTGCGGCCAAGGTGATGGCGCCGCTGTAGGTCGTCCAGCTGCTGCCGCCGTCGCTGCTGTACTGGAAGTTGCCGGAAGCGTAGTCCGCCGGGCTCAGCGCGGTGCCGTTGGCCAGGGTCAGCTGCAGCGTGCTGCCGGCGGCGGCGCCGGTGATGTGCAGCTCGAAGGTGGCCAGCTGGCCTTCCGGCACGGTGATGTTGCCGCTTTCTGTCGCCGCCGCGCCGAAGAAGATGACGGGGATGTCGTCGTCGACGATGGTGGCGGTTGCACTGTCGCCGTAGCTACTGCCATTGCTGCTCAGCGTGGCGCCAAGGGTGAAGGTTTCATCGGCCTCGTCGACACTATCCTCCGCGGTGGTGGTACGGATCAGCAGATCGGTCTCACCGGCGGCCAAGGCGATGCTGCCGCTGTAGATCGTCCAGCTGACGCCATTGTTGGTGCTGTACTGGAAGTTGCCGGATGCGTAATCCGCCGGGCTCAGCGCCGTACCGTCGGCCATGGTCAGCACCAGCGTGCTGCCGGCGGCCGCGCCGGTGACGTGCAGTTCGAAGGTGGCCAGCTCGCCTTCCGGCACCAGGATGTTGCCGGTTGCCGTGTCGCTCGCGCCGAAGAAGATTTTCGGGATGTCGTCGTCGACGATGGTGGCGGTGGCGCTGTCGCCATAGCTGTTGCCACTGCTGTTCAGCGTGGCGCCGAGCGTGAAGATCTCGTTTGCCTCGTCGACACTATCCTCCACCGTGGTGGTGCGGATCAGCAGGTCGCTATCACCAGCAGCCAGGGCGATGGCGCCGCTATAGGTCGTCCAGCTAACGCCATTGTCGGTGCTGTACTGGAAGTTGCCGGATGCGTAGTCCGCCGGGCTCAGCGCGGTGCCGTCGGCCAGGGTCAGCACCAGCGTGCTGCCAGCGGCGGCGCTGGTGACGTGCA
>NZ_LFDT01000036.1:0-29728 GCF_001037925.1 Vogesella sp. EB
CGGCCGCCGCGCCGGACACGAGCGCCACGCTCACTCTCGCCGGCGCCGGCGAAAATAATTTCACCATGACAAAAGACTACTGACAGCAGGCTGTCAGCAGCCGGTCGCGATACTGGGCAACGGCAAACCCTGCCGCCAACCTGCTACCGGAGCCACACCATGTCCGCCTTTGTTCACTGGTTTGAAATTCCCGCCACCGATTTCGAGCGCGCGGTCGCCTTCTACCGCCAGACGTTCCACGTGGAACTGCACGTCGAGCCGTTCATGGGCGAGCAGATTGCCGTCTTCCGCACCGCCGGCGGCGAGCACCCCGGCTGCATCATGACCAGCCCGCGCTTGCAGCCGGGCAGTGCCGGCAGCCGCGTCTATCTGGACGGCGGGCCGGACCTGGACGCGCTGCTGGCGCGCATCCAGGCCGCCGGTGGCGTGATCCTGCAGCCGCGCCTGACGCTGCCGGACGGCAACGGCGACATCGCGCTGTTCCAGGACAGCGAGGGCAACCACATCGGCCTGCACCACGCGCCATGAGCCGGCGCTACTGGATCGGCGTCGCCTGCCGCGAACACGTTGCCCGCGGTGTGGCCGGCGGCTTTGCCCAGCTGTGCCACGGCAAGGCGGCACCGCTGGCGCGCATGGCGGCCGGCGACGGCCTGGTGTACTACTCGCCGGTCGAGGTCTTAGGCGGCAAAACACCGTGCCAGGCCTTCACCGCCATCGGCAGCGTCTGCGCCGGCGCGCCGTACCGCGTCAGCATGGACGCGTACTTCCGGCCGTGGCGCCGCGATGTCGCCTTTGTCGCCGCGCAAGCGGCGCCGATCCGGCCTTTGCTCACGCAGCTGGCCTTCATTACCGACCCGGCACGCTGGGGCTATCCGCTGCGTTTCGGCCAGCTGCAGATCAGCGCCGCCGATTTTTACCTGATTGCCGCGGCGATGCAGGCCGCGCTGCCGGCCGCATTGCCGCCAGCGCCGGCCTATCCCCTTTTTGACGAAAGCCCCGCACCATGACGACCACACTCACCCCCATCGGCGGACTCGAATTCGCCAGTTTCCGGCTGCGCCCCGGCGTCAGCGAACACACGCTGCGCCAGGCGGCACAGGAGGTGGAAGAACACCTGCTGCGCCACCAGCCCGGCTTTGTCAGCCACACGCTGTGGCGCGGCGACGACGACAGCTATGTCGACCTGGTGCTGGCCGACAGCCACGAACGCGCCGTCGCGCTGTGCGAGCTGTGGCCGGACGATCCGCACGGCGCGCACTTCCTGTCACTGATCGCGCCGGGCAGCGCGCTGCTGGCGTTTTACCGGCGCGTGGCCTGACAAAACACCCCGCCGCCATGGCTCGCGGTTTATCCTTGTCATCCATTCAGCATTGAAGGAGTGCCCATGGCCTTTCCCGAGCACGAACGACAGGCCATGCGCGCCCTGCACGGCGTCGGCGACAGTGTGATCGCGCGGCTGGAACAGCTGGGCTACCAGTCGCTGGCGCAGCTACGCGACAGCGACGAGGCCGAACTGTGCCGCCGGATCGCCCTCATGCTGCGCAGCAGTTGCTGGGGCAATAGCCCGCAGGCGCGCGCCGCCATCGGCGCCGTGATCCGGCTGGCCCGGCAACAGGACGGCGGCTGACATGCGCCGTGCCGACCGCCTGATGCAGATCCTGCTGCTGCTGCGCGGCCGTCGCCGCACCACCGCGGCGCAGCTGGCGCAGTGGCTGGAGGTGTCGCCGCGCACGGTGTACCGCGACATGGCCGACCTGATGGCCAGCGGCGCGCCGGTGAACGGTGAGGCCGGCGAGGGCTACTGGCTGGAGGCCGGTTTCACCCCGCCGCCGCTGAGCTTCTCCGCGGCCGAGCTGTCGGCGCTGGAGGTCGGCGCCCGCATGCTGGCGGCGTGGGCCGACCACGCCACCGCCGACGCCGCGGCCAGCGCGCTGGCCAAGATCCACGCCGTGCTCGGCTCCGCTGGGCTGGCGCCGGCGCCGCTGTTTGCCGCGCGCCATCACGGCTACCCGCGCGAACGGCTGGGCGGCATCACCGCCGCTATCCACGCGCGGCGCTGCCTCGCCATCGACTACCGCGACGAGGCCGGCCAGGCCAGCTGCCGCACGCTGGCGCCGCTGGGACTGTTCTTCTGGGGCGACCGCTGGACGCTGGCGGCGTGGTGCCTGCTGCGCCGCGACTATCGCCATTTTCGTGTTGACCGGATGCAGGCTATACAACAGAACGACACGCCGTGGCCGGACAACATTTCACTGGATGCCTTCCTGCACCACGCCGACGTCGGCGAGCCGGCGCGGCGGCACCTGCAACAACAAATGAGCCAACCCTGGCACCGGGAGTACCACGCATGGAAGCAAGACTGAGCTTTGTCACCCTGGGCGTCGCCGATCTGGCGCGCGCCACCGCCTTCTACCGCGACGTGCTGCAGCTGCCGCAGATCGCGATGCCGGACGGCGCCGGGGTCGCCTTTTTCGAACTCGGCCACACCTGGCTGTCGCTGTATCCGCGCGCGGCGCTGGCCGCCGACGCCGGCGTGGCGGACAGCCCGCCGGCGGCGTTTCCCGGCTTCACACTGGCGCACAACGTGCGCAGCGCGGCCGAGGTGGACACGCTGCTGGCCGAGGTCGCCGCCCGCGGCGGCCGCATCGTCAAGCCGGCACAGGACGCGTTCTGGGGCGGGCGCAGCGGCTACTTCGCCGACGCCGACGGCTTCCTGTGGGAAGTGGCGTGGAACCCGGATTTCCCGCACGTCTGAACCCGCGCCCGCGGCCAACCTTGGCCGCCGCCGGCGCCTAGCCAAAGCAAGGAGCAACCATGACCCTGCCACCCTTCGACGAACACCTGGACCTGGAACTGGGCCGCGACATCGCGCTGCCGCCGGCGCTGCTGTGGCGGGTGTGGACCACGCCGGCGCTGCTGCAGCAGTGGTGGGCGCCGGCGCCGCTGACCACCCCCGAGTGCGAAATGGAACTGCAGCCGGGCGGCGTGTTCCGCACCGTGATGCAGGCGCCGGATGGCGCCCGCTATCCGACCAGCGGCTGCTTCCTCGACATCGTGCCGCAGCGGCGGCTGGTGTTCAGCGACGCGCTGCAGCCGGGCTTCCGCCCCGCCGCCAAGCCCTTCTTCACCGCCGTCATCAGCTTTGACGCGCTGGCCGACGGCGGCACCCGCTACAACGCGCGCGTGCTGCACAAGGACGCCATCGACCGCCAGACCCACGCCGACATGGGCTTTCACGACGGCTGGGGCCGCTGCATGGAACAGATGATCGCGCTGGCGCGCACGCTGTAGCTCCGGGCCACGGCCGGGCGAGCACGGTACGGCGAGATCGCGACCGGGCAGTGGCTCGCACCGCGCAAGCCGCCACCAGGGTTGGCCGTAGGCCTGACGGCATCGCCAGCCGGGTTCGCAATGGTGCCGCGCGGCCCGGCCGGGTCAGTGCGCGGCGGAAACGGCTTGCCGTGGTAGCCGCCAGCTAGTAACGTAGCAATATGCTACGTTACTAGGCGACCGCCATGCACAACCGCTTTGACCAGTTCCGCCGCACAGCCCTCGGCCAGCAGCTGGAACAGCTGATCGACACCCCGCAGCGCTACCTCGAATACGCGGCGCTGTCGCGCGCCGGCATCCCGGCGGTGACGGCCATCGTCCACGAACTACAGCACAAGTTCGCCGAAGTCGCCGCCGACCAGAGCGCGCGCCAGTTCTGCGGCGCCATGGTCGGCGACGTGATGCGCCGCCACGGCCACCAGCTGCTGCGCCCGCGCGGGCGGGTGCCGGGCGGTTACTTCAGCTACGGCGCGGTGTGGTCGCCACTGCCGCAGCCGCGCAGCTTCGCCGAGCTGCTGGCCAGCCTCGCCATGATGCCGCAGCGGGTGCTGCAGCGGCTGGCGACACTGCCGCCGGCACAGCAGCGCGCGCGCCCGGCCGGCATCGGCTTCTCCGCGCTGGAGCACCTCTGCCACCTGCGCGACCTCGACGACGACGCTTTCCGCCCGCGCGTGCGCGCCATCCTCGAACAGCCGCAGCCGCTGCTGCACGGCGTCAACGGCAGCGAGTGGGCCATCGCCCGCGATTACCAGGCGCAGGATTACGCGCAGGCGGCCAGCGGCATGCTGCGCGCGCGCGGCGAGCTGCTGGCACTGCTGCAGGGCTGCGACGCCGATGCCCAGGCCCGCATCGGCGTCTGGGAAGGCCGGCAGCGGCTGACGCTGGCGGAGCTGGTCGCCGACATGGTGGCGCACGACGACACCCACCTGCAGGAAATCGACGAGCTGCTGCTGGCACTGGACGGCTGCGCGGTCTGAGCCGCCGCCGGCGTGGCGGCCACGCCTGACGCGCCGGCAGCGTCAGCAGCAGCCACGGTTTGAGGGTGAGCGCCCGTTGTCACCCGCTGGCAGCAGGCCATGGCAGCCTGCCACCGTGCACCTGTCATCGATCGCACCAGCAGGGTGCTGGTGTCCGTCATCACCGGCAGCAACGCGCGCCACGCCCAGTCGCCACCACTGTATGAATAAGGCACAGCACGACTTTCATACAATCATACATGCCATACTTTTTGGTGGACTTGCGCCCGGATTGCTTGTATTGCCATGGTGTGATTGTATTTTTGCAGAAAATCACACAAGAATCACAAGCCATTGATATAAAAATAATTAGCCGGATGGACGTCGCTACGACTGTATGATTTATCTGTCAAATGTGGCAAACACCATACACACATCCGGGCGTGACACTGTTTGCTGTATGTTTTATTGTATTAATCGGCGCATCCTGTGTATGATCAACGCTTATTCCCGTCTGCTGGAGAGCGCGATGCCCGTACTGCCCGACTTTGAAAGTGCCGAATTTGCCCCGGCGCTGAAAGCCATCCGCAAGCAATTGCAGCTGTCGCGCACCGCGCTGGCGGCCCAGGTCGGACTGTCCACCGCCGCCATCCAGCGCTACGAGGCGCAGGACGGCAGCAACATCAAGCCCAGCCGCGAAGCCTACGAACGGCTGAGCAAGGTGCTGGCGACCCTGCTGGCCGACAACGCCAGCGCGGCGGTCAGCCCGCCACCACCGGTGACGCCACCCGTGGCCGTGGTAGCCGCCACCGCAGCGGAGCCGGCTACGCCGCTGGCCGCCGGCATCCTGCTGGCCGACGCCACGCTGGAACAGCTGATCGCCCGCGCCAAGGCGATGGGGGCGAAGAAGGTGACCGTCGAGTTCTGAATGGAATGACAGGCACGACAGTGTGATTCGTGACACAAGCCGGTCACGAATCACACATTGCTCATACACAACACCGCCGTGCACCCGCCGGCGGTTTTTTTGCGGCCAACGTTGGCCGCACCGCTTCCCGCTGATCCTTCCCGTGCGCCGTCCATCGCGAGCGATCCACATGTCATGTTTCATGACGTCATAAATGACAATTGCCAATCGTGAAACAGCCGTTTAGTCTGCCAGACTCGGTTGCCGCATTGCGACATTGCCGCCGCAGGCAGGCCGACCGTTAGCACCCACCACCAATAAGACCAAAGAGATTACCGTTATGAACCCACACCGTAGCGTGGCCCATGCGGCACGCCCCCTCAACCGCCAGGATTACAAGACCCTCTCGCTCGCCGCCCTCGGCGGTGCGCTGGAGTTTTACGATTTCGTGATCTTCGTTTTTTTTGCCGTGGTGATCGGCAACCTGTTCTTCCCGCCGGAAATGCCGGACTGGCTGCGCCAGTTCCAGACTTTCGGCATCTTTGCCGCCGGCTATCTGGCACGACCGCTGGGCGGCATCATCATGGCGCATTTTGGCGACCTGCTTGGCCGCAAGCGCATGTTCACGCTCAGCATCGTGCTGATGGCCTTGCCCACCTTGCTGATGGGCCTGCTGCCGACCTATGCCAGCCTCGGCATTGCCGCGCCGCTGTTGCTGCTGGCGCTGCGCATCCTGCAGGGCGCCGCCATCGGCGGCGAGGTGCCGGGGGCGTGGGTATTCGTCTCCGAACACGTGCCACAGCGCCACATCGGCTATGCCTGCGGCACGCTGACCGCCGGCCTGACTGCCGGCATCCTGCTCGGTTCGCTGATCGCCACCGCCATCAATACCAGCTACAGCGCGACGGAGATCGCCGACTGGGCATGGCGCATTCCGTTCATTCTCGGTGGCGGTTTCGGCCTGATGGCGATGTACCTGCGCCGCTGGCTGGAAGAAACGCCGGTGTTTGCCGAAATGCAGGCCAACAAGGCGCTGGCCGAGGAAATGCCGCTGAAAACCGTGCTGCGTGACCACAAGCCGGCCGTGGTGGTGTCGATGCTGCTGACCTGGCTGCTGTCCGCCGCCATCGTGGTGGTGATCCTGATGACGCCAACCTACCTGCAGAAGCAGTTCGCCATCGACGCCGCGACCTCGCTGAAGGCCAACAGCCTCGCCATCGTGGCGCTGACCTTCGGCTGCGTGCTGGCCGGCGCCATCATCGACCGCATCGGCAGCGGCATCACCTTTATCGTCGGCAGCCTGCTGCTGGGACTGGCCAGCTACCACTTCTATCACCAACTCGATAGCAGCATCAGCAGCAGCGCGCTGTACGGCTGGTACGCGCTGACCGGCCTCACTGTCGGCATCGTCGGCGCCGTGCCCTACGTGATGGTGCATGCCTTCCCGCCGGTGGTGCGCTTCACCGGGCTGTCGTTCTCCTACAACCTGTCCTATGCCATCTTCGGCGGCCTGACCCCCATGGTGGTGACACTGTGGATGAAGGCCGATCCGCTGGCACCGTCGCACTATGTCAGCAGCCTGTGCGCGCTCGGTGTACTGGTCGGCATCTGCCTGCTGCTGGTCGAGCGTCGTCAGCCGGCGCTGGCCACCAGCGCCGGCTGACGCCAGAGCAGGGAAGCACAGCAAAACGCCCGTTACCGGCAGCCGGTAACGGGCGTTTTTCTATGCCGCCAACGCGCTCAGTCGTCGCGGGTCAGCACTTCCAGCAGCTCGATCTCGAAGATCAGGTTGGAGTGCGGCGTGATATGGGTGCCGATCTGGCGCTCGCCGTAGGCGAGGTGGGCCGGCACCCACAGCTTGCGCTTGCCGCCGACGCGCATGCCCATCAGGCCCAGATCCCAGCCCTTGATCACGCGGCCGCTGCCGATCACGCACTGGAACGGCTTGCCGCGCTGGTAGGAGGAATCAAAACAGGTGCCGTCCTCCAGCCAGCCGCGGTACTGGGTGGTAATCAGCGCGCCCTTGACCACCGCCTTGCCGTCGCCGGGCAGCAGGTCTTCAATCTGCAATTCGTCATTCATGCTGTCTGTCACTCCTTGTTTGATACGGTGCCAAGGTTGGCCGCAACGCCTAGTTGCCGCTGACCGGCTTGACCTTGCCCGCCGCCAGCCGTGCGCGTTCGCGCGCGGTGGCGACGTCGTCTGCCCGCGCCACCGCCACGCCCATGCGACGGCGTTCGAAGCTTTCCGGCTTGCCGAACAGGCGCAGGTCGGCGCCCGGCACCGCCAGTGCCTCGGCCACGCCGTCGAAGGCGATGCCGGCTTCGTCCAGCCCGCCGTAGATCACCGCCGACGCCGCGGCATTGCGCAGCGTGACGTCCACCGGCAGGCCGAGGATGGCGCGCGCGTGCAGCTCGAATTCGCTGTAGATCTGGCTGGCCAGCGTCACCAGCCCGGTGTCGTGCGGGCGCGGGCTGACCTCGGAGAACCACACCTGGTCGCCCTTGACGAACAGCTCGACGCCGAACAGGCCGCGGCCGCCGAGCGCGGCGGTGACCTTGGCCGCCATGTCCTGCGCGCGCTGCAGCGCCAGCGGCGACATCGGCTGCGGCTGCCAGCTTTCGATGTAGTCGCCGCGCTGCTGCAGGTGGCCGACCGGGGCGCAGAAGTGGGTGGCGATGCCGCCGGCGCCGTCACTGGCGCGCACGGTGAGCAGGGTGATTTCGTAGTCGAAGTCGATGAAGCCCTCGACGATCACCAGCCCTCTGTCGACGCGGCCGGCGCTGAGCGCGTAGTTCCATGCCGCCGCCACGTCGTCCGGGCCGCGCAGCAGCGACTGGCCCTTGCCGCTGGACGACATCACCGGCTTCACGAGGCAGGGGTAGCCGATGCCGGCGTCGATGGCGGCCTGCAGCTCGGCTTCGCTCGCGGCAAAGGCGTACGGCGAGGTCGGCAGTGCCAGCTCCTCGGCGGCCAGGCGGCGGATGCCTTCGCGATTCATGGTCAGGTTGGCCGCACGCGCGGTGGGGATCACCTCGGCGAGGCCGTCGGCCTCGATGCGCAGCAGTTCCTCGGTGGCGATGGCCTCGATCTCCGGCACGATCAGGTGCGGCCGCTCGGCTTCCACCAGCGCGCGCAGTGCGGCGGGGTCGGCCATGTTGATGACGTGGCTGCGGTGCGCCACCTGCATCGCCGGCGCGGCGGGGTAGCGGTCGACGGCGATGGTTTCCACGCCAAGGCGCTGCAGGGCGATGACCACTTCCTTGCCCAGTTCGCCGCTGCCCAGCAGCATGACGCGTCGGGCCGACGCGGAAAGAGGGGTTCCGATACGCATGGGGATACTCGCGGGTGGCTGTCGATGCCGCATTTTAGCATGTGCGCCGGCCGCCACCGGGCACGGCACTGGCCGGCCGGCGCCGGCACCTGCAAGCGGTGAAATATTGCCATTGTTGGCGATATGTAGCCAAAGCACGGTATTTTGAAACGAAAGTGCCGTAATGCGACAACCGCGGCATGCTTGAATGGAGGGGTCAACTTTGCCGGATCCGAGCCATGCACCGTGTCGTCTCCCTGCTGTTGCCGCTGCTGCTGGCGGCCTGTACCACGCCGTCGGTGGTGCAGCTGCCAACCAGTAGCTACCCGCAGTTGCGGCCGCTGCTGGCGCAGGACAGCGGCGGCGGCATCTTCAATCCGGCCACCGCGCGGCTGTTCTTCGAGACCCAGATCGCCAAGCACGTCGGCGACAGCATCGTGGTCACCATCGAGGAAGACGTCAGCAGCAGCAGCAGCCGGCAGCTGAACGACAAGGCCAGCGGCGCCACCAGCATCGACGGCCCCGGTGCGCTGCACACCATGCCGGGGCTGATCAAGCAACTGTTCGAGGTCGATGTCGACTCCGACTACAGCATCAACGACAGCGGCCAGAGCAGCGTCAAGAACAGCAACAAGGTCAACGGCAACATCATGGTGTCGGTGCTGGACGTGCTACCCAACGGCTATCTGGTGGTCGGCGGCGACAAGGCGGTGCTGGTCAACGGCAAGCAGAGCGTGCTGCGCTTCTCCGGCATCGTCAACGGCAACCATATCCAGCCCGGCAACAGCATCTCGTCGAAGTACGTGATCAACGCGCGACTGGACCAGGTCAACCAGAACATGCCGCTGGACGCCGGCGTGCTGGCGTGGGTGCAGTTGCTGTTCGGCGCCGCGGTCAGCCTGTACTGAGCGCGTGTTCACGATCGCGCGCGCTCACGCAAGACAGGGCGAACACGGCGGCGGAAGCGGCGTTGCGCCAGACAGGAGCACGCATTCCGGCGCCGTTTTCAACGCCGTATCGCCCCATTTGCAGCCATTCGCTACACATCATGCACAGGTTCTGCGCACAAGCTTGGCCGCAGGCAGCTAGCGCACGTCGCGCGGGCCGCCGCTGAACAGCAGCTGGTCGAGCAGGAAGATCAGCTTGGCCTCGGTGCTGGCCCACTTGTCGAAGCCGAGCCGGCGCGGCTCGTACACCACCTTGGCCAGCACGTTACCGTCCTTGCGCAGCGCCAGCGTGGCGTAGCTCATGTAGGCAAAATCCTGTTCCCAGGCACGGCTGGCGGCGTAGCTGAGCACCACGCAGCCGGCGGGCAGGGTGCCCGGCGCGTACACCTGGCTGGCCACGCCGCGGCGGCGCAGGCCGTCCTCCACCACGCGCAGGAAATCCGGCACCGTCACCCGTTCGTTCCACTCGATGCACAGCTGCGGGTACGGCGCCAGCCTCCGCTCGCTGGCCTGGCGTTCCTTTTCCGCCATCGCCTGCATCTCGGTGGCGGTGGAAAAGCCGAAGGTGAACACCTCGCGCACCGGGTTGGGCAGCGCCTGGATGGTGATGCAGCCGCCGAGGCTGGCGCTGGCCAGCAGCAGGCCGAGGCGGACGGTTCGCGAGCAGGAGTGGGGCATGGGGACGGCCGCGCCAGGCGGTAACGGGGAGAGCCAGCCGGCAGTCTACGCGCGGCGATGTAGCGGGCAGTTTGCCGCTTTGTATCCATTCCCGTACACAACGCACACACCGGCGTTGCAGCCGCTGTTTAAGCTGGCGCGATCGTGTTCCGGCGCAGGCCCTGATTCCCATGATTTCCAGCAGTCCCGCTCTCACCGTTGCCCCCGGCGCCGCACCGGCCATGCTGCACGTGCTGGTGGTGGACGACGACGAAGACATCCGCAGCCTGATCTGCCAGTACCTGCACGGCTACGCGATGAGCTGCGTCGGCGTCGGCAACGGCCGCGCCATGCGCGAGGCGATGGCCACCCGCCAGTTCGACGTCATCGTGCTAGACCTGATGCTGCCCGGCGAAAGCGGGCTGACACTGTGCAAGGAGATCCGCAGCCAGTCCGCGGTGCCGATCCTGATGATCAGCGCCCACGGCGAGCCGATCGAACGCATCATCAGCCTGGAGGTGGGCGCCGACGACTTCGTCAACAAGCCGTTCGACATCCGCGAGTTGGTGGCGCGCATCCACTCGGTGCTGCGCCGCACCCAGGCCGGGCGCCAGCCGGCCGCCGGCCACGGCAGCGACAAGCCGCCGCGCCAGATCCAGTTCGGCGACTGGCGCCTCAACGTCGGCCTGCGCCAGCTGCAGGACAAGCAGGGCGTGGTGATCCCGCTGTCCAATGCCGAATTCCGCCTGCTGTCGGTGCTGCTGCAGCGGCCGCGCACCATCCTCGACCGCGAGCTGCTGCTGGACCTGACCCGCGGCTGTACCGTCGACGCCTTCGACCGCAGCATCGACATCCTGATCTCGCGCCTGCGCCACAAGCTACAGGACGACCCGCGCAACCCGCGCCTGATCCGCACCGTGCGCGGCGAGGGCTACATCCTGGATGCGGTGACCAGCTGCCTGTAAACGGTGGCGCCAAGCCGCGCGCGGCGACACGAAAACGGTGGCGTGACCGCGCGCACGCCGGGTGCCGGTGCCGCTAACGCCGTATCAGCCGCTGGCCATCCGGTAAGCCTTGAAGCGGCGCGTCGTTGCGGCCAACGTTGGCCGCAGCGTGTGCGCTAGAACAACCCGCCCTGTGCCACCACGCCACCCCAGGCGATCTCGCCGCGGCCGCGCTCGGCCAGCCACTGGTTGGCCTGCGAGAAATGGCGGCAGCCGAGAAAACCGCGGCTGGCCGACAGCGGTGACGGGTGCGCCGCCTTCAGCACGCAGTGGCGGGCGGCATCGATACGCTCGGCCTTGGTATGCGCCCAGTTGCCCCACAGCAGGAACACGCAGCCGGGGTTGGCCGCGTTCACCGCGTCGATCAGCGCGTCGGTCACCGGCTGCCAGCCGAGCTTGCCGTGGCTGCCGGCGCGGTCGGCCTCCACCGTCAGCGAGGCATTCAGCAGCAGCACTCCCTGCGCCGCCCAGTGCGTCAGGTTGCCGCTGGCCGGCGGCGGCAGGCCGAGGTCGCTGAGCTGTTCCTTGTAGATGTTGCGCAGGCTGGGCGGGATCTTCACCCCGTCCGGCACCGAAAAGCTCAGCCCCATCGCCTCGCCGGCGCCGTGGTACGGATCCTGGCCGATGATCACCACGCGGATGTCGGCCGGCGCCACGTGGCGCAGCGCGTTGAACACCAGCTCGCGCGGCGGGTAGATCACCGCACCGGCGGCGGCGCGGTCGGCCAGTTGCGCGTCGATCACCGCCAGTTGCGCACTGATGGCCGGCGTTGCCAGCACCTGTTGCCAGGCGGCGGGCAGGGTGGCGAGGGCGGGGGCGAGATAAGTCATGTTGTTAACCATCGGAATCACGAAAAATTCAGGGTCCGGCCGCGGGGGAGTCACCCCCCGTTGCTGCCACCGAACCCGCAGCAGCAATAGCGGCCGCCAACACCGCGCCAGACACGCAAAGACCAGCGTGCAATGGCATGCCGTGCCGGCAGCGGTACCAATAAAAAAGCCGCTCCACAGGGAACGGCTTTGCTTGCGGCCAACGTCGGCTCAGTAGCGCGCCATCGCCGGCTCGACCTCGTCCGCCCACGCCGCCACGCCGCCGCGCAGGCTCAGCACCTGCTCGAAACCGGCGTTTTCCAGGAACAGGCCGACCTGGTAGCTGCGCACGCCGTGGTGGCAGATGGTCACCACCGGGGTGTCATCCGGCAGCTCGTTGTGGCGCAGCGGGATCAGGTTCATCGGAATCTGGCGCGAGCCGTCGATGCGGCACAGCGCGTATTCCCAGTCCTCGCGCACGTCGAGCAGCACCGGCTGCGGACGGGACGCGTCGGCCAGCCAGTCGGCCAGCTCGCGGGCGTTGATTTCGCGGATCATCAGAAGCTGAAGCGCGACGGTTCGATCGCGTCCAGCTGCTGCAGGCGCGCGATATTGGTATCGAAGCTGACGCTTTCCTGATACGCGGTTTCGGACACGCGGGTGATGATCTTGGCGACCATTACCGGCGCGTCGCCGACGATTACCGCCATACGGCCACCAACGGCCAGCTGTGCCTTCAGCGCTTCCGGCACTACCGGTACCGAACCGCCGACGCAGATCACGTCGAACGGTGCCTGCGCCGCCAGACCGTCAATGCCGTTGCCCTGGCTCAGCGTCACGTTCTTGATGCCGGCGGTTTTGAGGTTGGCCGCGGCGTGCTGCAGCTGCTGCGCGTCGATGTCGACGCTGTACACATGCTGGCCGACGGCGGCCAGCAGTGCGGTCAGGTAGCCGCTGCCGGTGCCGATTTCCAGCACCTTGTCGCTGGCTTTCACCTGCAGGTCCTGCACCAGACGGGCTTCGACCTTCGGCTCCAGCATGGTGCAGCCGTTGTCCAGCGGCAGCTGGGTGTCGACAAAGGCCAGCGCGCGCTTGTCGGTACCGACAAAATCTTCGCGTTTCACGTGGAACAGCAGATCGAGAATGGAGGTGTCGAGCACGTCCCACGGACGGATCTGTTGCTCAACCATATTGAAGCGGGCTTGTTCGAAATTCATCGGAAACTCCGGCTTGGATTCTAGACAATATCAAGGACGACTCTGAAAAACAGGCTGCCTCAACCCGCATTTCACAACCGCCCGAGCAATTCGTAACTTGCGATTATCCCACATTTACCTTACCTTCACAGCATCGCTAGGGGTCCTGCTCCTGTTGTGTACCATTCGCACCAAAACGCGTATGGCATAAACAGGGCGGGTGAGAGTTACCCTTAGAACCTGACCCGGATAATACCGGCGTAGGGAAGCGTAATCTGCCAGACACCGCCCGCCGCGCTGCGTTCCCGCCCGGCTTGCGGCCAACCTTGCAGCCGGACACCCGGGCCGCTCCTTGCGCCGTTTCATCGCCTTGGAGAACCTGCCCGATGAACGCGCCTGCCACACCCGATAGCCACAAGCCCAACCAACAGATGGTGGTCGATGCCGCCGCCATCGCGCCGCTGCCCAATTCGCGCAAGATCTACGTACAGGGCAGCCGCCCGGACATCCGCGTGCCAATGCGCGAGATCAGCCAGGCCGACACCCCGACCCAGTTCGGCGGCGAGCGCAACCCGCCGATCTACGTCTACGACTGCAGCGGCCCGTACACCGACCCCGCCGCCAGCATCAACATCCAGAACGGCCTAGCCCCGCTGCGCGCGGCGTGGATCGCCGAACGCGACGACACCGAGCTGCTCGCCGGCCTGTCCAGCGACTACGGCCGCCAGCGCGAAGCCGACCCGAAACTGGCCGACCTGCGCTTCAACCTGCAGCGCAAACCGCGCCGCGCCAAGCCTGGCCGCAACGTCAGCCAGATGCACTACGCACGCCAGGGCATCATCACCCCGGAGATGGAATACGTCGCCATCCGCGAAAACCTCAACCGCCAGGCCTATGTCGAGAGCCTGAAAACGGCCGGTGGCAAGAACGACCGCCTGCTGGAGCTGATGACGCGGCAGCACCCCGGCCACAGCTTCGGCGCCAACCTGCCGGAGACCATCACCCCGGAATTCGTGCGCCAGGAAATCGCCGCCGGTCGCGCCATCATCCCCAACAACATCAACCACCCGGAATCCGAGCCGATGATCATCGGCCGCAACTTCCTGGTGAAGATCAACGGCAACATCGGCAACAGCGCGGTAACGTCGTCGATCAGTGAAGAAGTGGACAAGATGACCTGGGGCATCCGCTGGGGCGCCGACACCATCATGGACCTGTCCACCGGCAAGAACATCCACGAAACCCGCGAGTGGATCCTGCGCAATTCGCCGGTCCCGATCGGCACGGTGCCCATCTACCAGGCACTGGAAAAGGTCAACGGCAAGGCCGAAGACCTGACCTGGGAAATCTTCAAGGACACCCTGATCGAGCAGGCGGAGCAGGGCGTCGACTACTTCACCATCCACGCCGGCGTGCGCCTGCAGTACGTGCCGCTGACCGCCGGCCGCATGACCGGCATCGTGTCGCGCGGCGGCTCGATCATGGCCAAGTGGTGTCTGGCGCATCATCAGGAAAACTTCCTGTACACCCACTTCGAAGACATCTGCGACATCATGAAGGCCTACGACGTGGCCTTCTCGCTGGGCGACGGCCTGCGCCCGGGCAGCGCCTGGGACGCCAACGACGCGGCGCAGCTGGGGGAACTGAAGACGCTGGGCGAACTGACCCAGATCGCGTGGCAGCACGACGTGCAGGTAATGATCGAAGGCCCCGGCCACGTGCCGATGCAGCTGATCAAGGAGAACATGGACAAGGAGCTGGAGTGGTGCCACGAAGCACCGTTCTACACCCTGGGGCCGCTGACCACCGACATCGCACCGGGCTACGACCACATCACCAGCGCGATTGGTGCGGCGCAGATCGGCTGGTACGGCACCGCCATGCTGTGCTACGTGACGCAGAAGGAGCACCTGGGCCTGCCGAACAAGAATGATGTGAAGGAAGGCATCATCACCTACAAGCTGGCCGCCCACGCCGCCGACCTGGCCAAGGGCCATCCGGGCGCGCAGATCCGCGACAACGCGCTGTCCAAGGCGCGCTTCGAGTTCCGCTGGGAAGACCAGTTCAACCTCGGCCTTGACCCGGACAAGGCTCGCGAATTCCACGACGAGACGCTGCCGAAAGACAGCGCCAAGGTGGCGCACTTCTGCTCCATGTGCGGCCCGCACTTCTGTTCGATGAAGATCACGCAAGATGTGCGCGAATTCGCCGCCAAACAGGGCATCAGCGAACAGGACGCGCTGCAGAAGGGTATGGAAGTGAAGTCGATCGAGTTCGTGAAGGGCGGCGGCAAGCTGTACGACAAGGTGTAAGACGTTATTGCTTCACGTGAAACAAAAGGTTGGCCGCATTACTGCGGCCAACCTTTTTCTGAACTAGAGGTGATCTTCACCTTTACGCAACGATTCACTGACATTGCGAACCTCTTCCAGTTGAACGTTCGCATGCTGATACGTATCAAGCATCAGCTGATACTTTGAATCGATTGCTTCAGCCAGTTCATTAGTTTTTACAGCCAGTTCATCTATTTTTTGTACTTTTTCATCAAGTGCTTCGAATTTCTCATTGAGAAGAGACTTAGCCTCCCGAATCAATTCAATCGTCTCTGATAGCTCATTTTTGGCTTCACGGGACAATTTTCTTATTTCCACAACTTGCTTTTCAACGTCAGCTTTATAGTTTTTGGCAACTAACCAAGGGGCGATGACCCCGAATAGTGCAATGACTCCCGTTAGCACCCCAAGAAAGCCCAGCCAAAAATCTACTGACTTGCGGCCAACCTCCAGCGCGTCCTTGGCTACCTCGAGAGCCTGTTTTTCACCTTGAATGCTTTTCAACGCGCTGGCAGCGGCGGCACTGGCCATGACTGGCGTGGCAGCATACACCTGGCTGGCAACCAGCTGTTGCAGGGCGGTTTGCTGCTCCGGCGTAAACGGGGAACCGGCCGGCACATCGGCATGCGCAAGGTTGGCCGCAACGAGGGCGGTGGCGAGCAGGGAGAGAAGCAGGGCAGGGCGCAGTGGCAGCATGGATGAATTCCGGCGGACGATGCCTGATTCTATCAGCATCATTCGCCGGCAATACGCAGGCCGAGCCGAGAAGCAGTTTCACGTGGAACGGCTTCAAGCCTGCAGCGTCTTGCGGCCAAGCTTGGCGCCAGACAGCAAAACGGCAGCCGTCAGTGGCTGCCGTTGTTGATGGCGATGGCGCAGAATCAGGCTTTGCGCCGGTAGCTGACGCCAGGGAACACGCGGATGATGTCGTCGCCGCTCAGCGCCTGGCTGTCGGCTTCCAGCAGCTGCCAGTAGTGATCGCCGTCGAACAGGTCGCGATAAACCGGGATGCCGTCCTGGTAGAACATCAGGTGGTGGCCGATGAAATCGTCGAGCGGGCGCGGCGAGCTGTCGTCCTGCATCACGAACATCACCGCGGTGCTGGGGGAGAGCTCGCGGATCTGCTCGCGGTCGGCCTGCCACAGCCCGACAAAGATCAGTAGCACGGAAAACATCAGTAGTGTCCAGGCGGTGGCCAGCGTGGACAGCACCGCCAGGATCGTCGCCCCGGTGAAGTAGAACCGACTGTCAAACATGATGCCCCCCCTGTGCTGTCACACAGTCATCCGGCAGCGGCGCAACAGGCGCCGAGATTTCATCATAGGTGAGGCTGGCGCGCTTTTCCGCAGCAAATCGGCGGCGCCTTTTATGTCAAAGAAATGAAAATTGGCCGCAGTGTCGCCATTGCCTGATCATGGACAAGGTTGCGCCCGGGCGGCATCCTTATCATCGCGCAGCCGAGGTCGCGCGCCCGCCGGCACCACTATTGCTGCGCCGGCGCGCCGCTGGCGGGTGACTCATGCCACGATCAAGCGCAAAGTCATGACAAAACCGTGCCGGACACCACGGCTGCAACACTTTGCTATCAAATACCCGCGTCTTGGCAGGGACAATCCTTTAACAGCTTATGATTAGCCGTTAAACTAGCCGTTAATCATGCAGAATAAAATGTTACCCCGCGCGGATCAGGTTTCATTACCCGCACACGATCGGCACGGCCTCTCTACAAAATGAAGAAACGCACATGAACAGACATTTTGCTACTTCCGTCCTTCTGACCAGCATGCTGCTGGCTGCGCCCGCGATGGCAGGTCTGAAAGAAGGCCGTCTTGCCTATGGCAAAGGGGATTTTGCCACCGCCTTGCAAGAGCTGACCCCGGTCGGCGAGCAGGGCAATCCGCGCGTTCAGCTGCTGCTGGCCGAGATGTACCGCAAGGGTCAGGGCGTGGTGCCGGATCTGGCTGAAGCCGCCCGCTGGTACGACAAGGCCGCGGCGCAGGGGAATGTCGACGCCCAGTACAAGCTGGGTGGTCTGTATGAAAACGGCCTCGGCGTGCGCCAGGACTACGCCACCGCCGTCAGCTGGTACCAGAAGGCCGCGGCACAGGGCAGCACCGCCGCACAGACCAGCCTCGGCCTGATGTACCAGTACGGCCGCGGCGTGCCGCAGGATCTGGCGCAGGCATCCAGCCTGTTCCAGCAGGCGGCGCGGCAGGGCAACGCGCTGGCGCGGACCCAGCTGGCACAGATCTCGCAGAATGGCGTCGGCGTGACGCAAAACAGCAATCAGGCGGCGGTGCTGTACCGCCGCGCCGCCGAGCAGGGCAGCGCCGAGGCACAGTACCACTACGCCAACCTGCTGCTCGCCGGCAAGGGCGTGCCGCGCAACCTGATCGACGCCGCGCAGTGGCAGCACAAGGCCGCGCAGCAGGGCTACGCCCCGGCGCAGCACGCACTTGGCCTGATGTACCAGAACGGCCAGGGCATGCCGCAGGATCTGGCGGCCGCCGCAATCTGGTTCGGCCGTGCCGCCGAGCAGGGCATCGCCGATGCCCAGTACGCACTGGCGGTGCTGCACCAGAACGGTCGCGGCACGCCGCGCAACCTGGCGCTGGCGGCCAACTGGTATCGCAAGGCCGCCGAGCAGGGCCACACCAACGCGCAGACGGCACTGGCCAGCCTGTACCAGAGCGGTCGCGGTGTGCCGAAAGACCCGGCGCAGGCGCTGCAGTGGTACCAGAAGGGCGCCGAGCTGCAAGCCGCCAGCTGGTATCGCAAGGCCGCCGAGCAGGGCGATGCCGAGGCGCAGTACGGCCTGGGCGAGCTGTACGAGAAGGGCAATGGCGTGAACCCGGACCTGGCGGAAGCCGCCAGCTGGTACCAGAAAGCCGCGGCGCAGGATCACCTGCAGGCACAGAACGCGCTCGGCCAGCTGTATGAGCAGGGTGTGGAAGTCACGCAGAGCCTCAGCGACGCTACCCAGTGGTATCAGAAGGCCGCCGAGCAGGGCGACATGAACGCGCAGGCCAACCTCGGCCAGCTGTACGCTCAGGGCAAGGGCGTGCCGCAGGACGCCAGCCAGGCCGCGCTGTGGCTGCGCAAGGCAGCCGAGCAGGGCCATGCCGGCGCCCAGGCCAGCCTCGGCAACCTGTTCCGTCAGGGCCAGGGCGTGGAGCAGGACTATTTTGACGCCGCGCAGTGGTACACCAAGGCCGCCAAGCAGGGCAACGCCGAAGCGCAATTCCAGCTCGGCAGCCTGTACGAAAACGGCCAGGGCGTGTCGCGCGACCTGAAACTGGCACTGAGCTGGTATCGCAAGGCCGCCGCCAAGTACCAGGTCGACGCGCTGAACAGCCTCGGCCATGCCTACACCGCTTACAGCTACCAGGGCATCCCGCACAACGAGGTGCTGGCCTACGCGCTGCACAACCTGGCACGGGCGCAGGGCAATGCCCAGGCCGCCAGCAAGCTGAACCAGCTGCAGCACGAGATGAAGCCGGAGCAGATCGCCAGCGCGCAGGAGCTGTCGCGGCGCATGAACGTCGCCGGCCGCCTGTTGCCGGAACTGGATCGCCAGCTGAAGAGCAGCACCCGCCGCAAGGCAACCAGCAAGACCTTCTACGCCAAGAAATCGTTGAAGCGCAAACGCTGAACCGCGCGCCGACAGCACAACGCCACGACCCAGGTCGTGGCGTTTTTCATTGCGGCCAACCTTGCCCCGGCGCCGCTTACTGCCGCTGCAGATTGCCGATGAAGGCGCGCACCTCGGCCGGCGGCTGCAACGGTGTGCCCTCGCTGGCGTAGACCTTGAGCAGGCCGTTCTCGATCAGCCCCGCCTCCAGCTTGCGCTGCGACACGTCGATCAGCAGGTAGGCGGCACCATCCTGCGCCGCGTGGCGCTTGTTGCCGGTGACGAACAGCAGCCGGTCCTGCTGCCGATCCTGCTGCAACGGCCCCTGGGTATCCATGAAGCGCTTGAACTTGGCCAGGTCCTTGCCCAAGAGCGCCCCCAGCGGAGCCGCCAATGGCGGCTTGTCGAACAGGCCGCTATCGCGCGGATACTGGCCGACCTGCTTTTCCAGCACCGTCCAGTCGCCCTTGCCCTGCCACGCGCTGACCACCTCGCGCACCGCGCCGGCCTGCTGTTTCAGCTCTTCCACCTGCTGCTGCACCTTGGGCTGCAGCTCCCCGGCCAGCGTGCCAGCCTTGTCCAGCGCGGCCGCGGCCTGCTGCTTGATCTCGGCCAGCGGTGCACTGGCCTGCTGCAGTTGGCTACCGGCCACGCCGATGGCGGCGGACGCGTCTTGTTGCAGCTTGCCGACCTGTTCGTCACTACAGGCCAGCAACAAGGGCAGGCCGAGCGCGGCCAGCAGCAGGGGACGCCACATGATGTTCTCCAGCGGGTAAATGAGATATTGGAAAGCGCGCCGCGGCGGCGAGTTCCCGCCACTGGCGGCCAAGGTTGGCCGCAGCCATGAAAAAGGCGGCCGCGGCTGCCCGCGACCGCCCGCTGCCGATATCGGCCGACTTAGCGCACGTCGACCACGATGTCCTTGCTGAACACCTTCTCGCAGTACTTGCACTTCATCTTGGTGTCGTGCTCGGTGACGCGCACGCTGAAGTGGCTCTGCACCGGCTCCACGTGCGACACGCAGTTGGAGTTGGGGCAGGCGAAGATGCCTTCCACCGTGTCCGGGATCGCCAGCTTCTGCTTGCGTACCACGGCAAAATCCTCGATCACGCTGACCGTGCCGCGCGGCGCGAACAGCGCCAGCTCGTTGGCCTGTTCCTCGCTCAGCACCACGTTCTCGATCTTGATCAGGTCCTTGCTGCCCATGTGGCCGCTGGGCAGGTTGAGACCGACGGTGACGCGCTCGCGGTATTCCGCCAGCTGGAACAGGCGCAGGATGCGCAACCCCTGGCCGGCCGGAATGTGGTCGATCACGGTGCCGGATTTCAGCGCCTCGACATTGCGGGCATACACTTTTTCAGTCATGGTTTTTCCTTTCACACCGTTTCGTTGAGCACCAGCGACAGCAGCGCCTGGCGGGCATAGACACCGTTCTTCGCCTGCTCGAAGTAGTAGGCGTGCGGCGTGGCGTCGACGTCGGTAGTGATCTCGTCCACCCGTGGCAGCGGGTGCAGGATCTTCATGTTCGGGCGCGCGCTGCGCAGCATGTCGGCACGCAGCACGAACTGGCCCTGGATCTTCTTGTACTCGGCCTCGTCGAAGCGCTCGCGCTGTACGCGGGTCATGTACAGGATGTCGATGTGCGGGATCACTTCCTCGATGGTGGCGGCGATGCTGTAGCTGATGCCGCGCTCGTCCAGCTCCTCGCACAGGTAGTCCGGCATCGCCAGCGCCTCGGGGCCGACGAAGTAGAACTTGGCGCCGAACAGCGACAGCGCCTGCGCCAGCGAGTGCACGGTGCGACCGTATTTCAGGTCGCCGACGAAGGCCACCGTCAGGTTGTCGAGGCGGCCCTGGGTTTCCTGCAGCGTGAACAGATCGAGCAGGGTCTGCGACGGGTGCTGGTTGGCACCGTCGCCGCCGTTGATGATCGGCACACTGGAAAACTCGCTGGCCACGCGCGCGGCGCCTTCCTTCGGATGGCGCATAATGATGGCGTCGGTGTAGGAGCTGATGATGCGCACGGTGTCGGCCAGCGTCTCGCCCTTCTTCGCCGAGGTGTTGGCACCGTCGGCAAAGCCGATCACGTTGCCGCCCAGGCGCTGCACCGCGGTCTCGAACGACAGCCGCGTACGGGTCGACGGCTCGAAGAAGCAGGTCGCCAGCAGGCGGTCCTTGAGCAGGTCACCACGCGGCGCGGCCTTCAGTTGTGCCGCCGTCTGCACGACCAGTTCCAGTTCCTCGCGCGTGAAATCCGGTATCGAAATGATGTGCTTGCGATAAAGCGGGTTGGGCATGGCGGTCACCTTTGGCAATAACAGAATCAATGGCTGAAAAAAAAGCCCCTGATGCCGGATCAGGAGCTTCTTTATATATCAATGCAGCGGCCCGGCGTCGTGTCGACCCCGTACCGGCAACGCCTGGCGACGCGCAGACAGCGCGGCGGGGCAAGGAAGCGGGCAGGGTAAGGGCGACATGGCGGGTCTCGCAAAGCAAACCGGCGGATTATACGAAAATCACCGCGCGCTGTCAGGCCAAAACCGCCAATAAAAAAGCGCCGCCCGTGACGGGCGGCGCTGGCTGCGGCTAGCCGGCGACTCAGAGTCGGAAATTGCCGACCAGTGCTTCCAGGCTGGCGGACTGCTCGCGCAGCTGCTCCACCGCGGCGCGCACCTCGCGCGCCACTTCGCTGTTGGACTGCGCCATGGTACTGATGCGCTCCACGTTCTGCGCGATTTCCGAGGTCGCGTTCGACTGTTCCCGCGTCGACGACGCGATATCGCCGATGTTGTCCACCAGATCGACGCTTTTCTCGTAGACGCCCTTCATCGCCACGTTGGCCTCCTCGGCAATGCCGACACTGACCGACACCAGCTCGGTGCTGCGCTTCACCTCGTCCACCGCGTCGTTGGTCTCGCTGCTGATGGCGTTGACGATGCGGCTGATCTGCACCGTGGCCTCGGCGGTGCGGCCGGCGAGGTTGCGCACCTCGTCCGCCACCACCGCAAAGCCGCGCCCCTGCTCGCCGGCGCGCGCCGCCTCGATGGCCGCATTCAGCGCCAGCAGGTTGGTCTGGTCGGCAATGTCCTTGATCACGCCGACAATGGTGCTGACCTCCGCCGAACGTGCGCCAAGTGCACCCATGCGCCCGGCCAGAGCCTGCATATTGCTGGTCATGCGCTGGATCTCGCCGGTGACCTTGTCCACCGTCGCCACGCTGTGCTCGGTCAGCACGCCGGTTTCGCGCGCCATGCTCTCGGCCAGCATCGCGGTATCGGCGATGTGGTGCACGCTGACGGTGACCTGCTCCACACCGGCCGCGGTGGCACTGGCGGCGTCCGACTGTTGCGCCGACGACTGCTCCACCTGCACCGCGGAGTCGGCCAGCTGGCCGGCGGAACGGCTCACCGCCAGGCTCTGCTCGCGTACCTCGATGAACATCTCGCGCAGGCTCTCGATAAAGCGGTTGAAGGCGGCGGCGGTGCGGCCGATTTCGTCACGGTTGCTGACGGTGAGGCGCAGCGTCAGGTCGCCCTTGCCGCTGGCGAACTGTTCCATGGTTTCCGCCAGCGTGTTCAGCGGCCGCGTCAGGGTGCGGATCAGCAGCGTCAGCACCAGGATGATCAGCGCCAGCGCAATGACGCCGACCACGATGGCGGTATTGCGCTGGCTGTTGGCGGTCGCGGTAATCGCCGCGGTCGGCACGCTGACGCCGGCGGACCAGAACTGGCCGCTGTCCGCCACCTTGATCGGGTAGAAGAAGTGGGTAAAGCCGCCGTCTTCGTAGACGAAGCGCTCACCCTTCTTGATCTTGTCGAGGTTGGCCGCCAGCGGATCGCCACTGGCCACCGCCTTGCCGACCAGCCCGGCCTGCGGGTTGACCACGAACAGGCCGCCCTCGGACACCATGCGCACATAGCCGGTGTCATACAGGCGGATGGCGCCGAACTGCTTTTGCAGGTCGTCCAGCGCCAGATCGACGGCGGACACCCCCAGCAGCTTGCCGGACGCGTCTTTCATCACCACCGCCAGCGAGCTTTCCAGTACCTGCTTGCCCTGCACCTCGTAGAAGAACGGCTCGGTGATGGTGTCGCGGCCGCGCGATTTCGGCACGAAGTAGAAATCGCCCCAGCCGGATTTTTCATAGTCCGGCGCGTACTCGGTGAGCTTGTCCTGCCACTCCGGGAATTTCGCCACCCGGTCGCTCGACATCATCACGTCCAGCGCCGCCTTGCCGTCGCCACCGCGCGTCAGGTACGGCGTGTAGCGCCCGCTCGGGTCATGCTTCGGCCAGTCGCGGCGGAATTCGTCGTCGCGGCCGTCCAGCGCATTCGGCTCCCAGATCATCCACGCGCCGATGATGCCCGGCGCGTTGTCCAGCGAGCTGAGCAGGATGTTGTCGACCACCTTGCGCTCCACCGCCTGCGCGCGCTGCAGCCCCTGCACGCTGGCGGCCATGCTGCGCGGAATGGCGAAGCCGTTGGCCAGCTTGGCCTCGACACTGTCCGCCACGCGGCCGGCCTGTTCCGAGGCCAGCTGGTTACCCTGCTCGACCGCGGCGTCATAACTTTGCTTGGCGATGATGGCGATCATCACCGCAAAACCAACCGCCACCGCCACCGCGGCAACGCCGATGATGCGGTTGCCCAGATGCCCCCAACGTGTACTCTGCGTCATGCCTTGCACTCCTGTAGCTCGCGAAATCCGGTTTTTTGTTCTAGGTATTTATACCTAGAATATCCGCTTGCATGAAAATTGACTATCACCGATACGTAATAATAAAAAAGCACTGATCATTATTATCAATTGCCATAATTATTTATCGATCACTATTTATTTGAATAAAATAATGATAACCAATATCAATACAAATAAAACCCTGTTTGCATCGCCGATTGGCGCGATAATCGTCGGATAAGGTTTCTGGCACAAACTGTCGTGGCACACCACCGTCGCAGCGCTGCCACCAGCAGCCTGACCGCTGTTTTTACACCGTTTTTTGCCAGACCAGACTCCAAGAAAACAACGCCATGATCAAAAATATCGATATTGCCGACATCAAGATCGGCATGTATGTGCATGACCTGAACTGCGACTGGACCTCTCATCCGTTTTTCCGCAAGCGCTTCCTGATCAAGAACGATACCGAAATCGCCAAGATCGTCGAAGCCGGTATTCATGAACTCTATATCGATACCGAAAAGGGGCTGGACGTCAGCCATGCGCGCAGCGTGGACGAGGTCAACGCCAGCTTGCAGCAGCAGATGATCGAGGCGGTCACCGGCAAGCCGGCGCCGATCATCGCGCTGTCGTTTGCCGAGGAGCTGGGCCGCGCCAACCGCATCAAGAGCCAGGCGCACGCGCTGGTCAAGACCGTGATGCAGGATGTGCGCCTGGGGCGGGCGGTGGAGCTGGAGCAGGTCGAGCCGATGATCGAATCGATCACCGAATCGGTGCTCAGCAACAGCGGCGCGCTGCTGACGCTGCTGCGCATCAAGAACAAGGACGACTACACCTTCCTGCATTCGGTCAGCGTCGGCACGCTGATGATCGCGTTCTGCCGCTCGGTGGGCATGGACATGGAAACCATCCACCTTGCCGGGCTGGGCGGCATCCTGCACGACACCGGCAAGGCGCTGGTGCCGGACGAGATCCTCAACAAGCCGGGGCGCCTGACCGAGGAGGAGTTCGACATCATCAAGCGCCACCCGCGCGACGGCTTCGACATCCTCAGCCGCACCGAGGGCATCAGCGAGATCCCGCTCGACATCACCCTGCATCACCACGAGCGCGTCGACGGCAGCGGCTACCCGCACAATCTCAAGGGTGACACCATCAGCACCCTGGCCAAGATGGCGGCCATCGTCGACGTCTACGACGCCATCACCGCCGATCGCTGCTACCACAAGGGCATGGCGCCGACCGATGCGCTGCGCAAGATCTTCGAATGGTCGAAATACCACTTCGACCCCAAGCTGGTGCAGGCCTTCATGCGCTGCGTCGGCATCTACCCGGTCGGCACGCTGGTGTTGCTGGAATCCGGCAAGCTGGGGGTGGTGATCGAGCAGCACGACAGCAACCTGCTGACGCCGAAGATCAAGGTGATGTTCAGCAGCAAGAGCAATACCTACCTGCAGCCGGAAATCATCGACCTGTCGCGGCCGCTCGGCTTTGGCGGCGGCGACAAGATCGTGCGCCACGAGGCGCCGGAAAAGTGGGGCATCAACCCCTTGCGTTTCATGTGAAACAACAACGGCCACCGGCAAATGCGGGTGGCCGTTTTGTCATACGCGCATGCTTAGAACGTGTTCACGATCTCGCGAGCTAGAGCGAGACAAGGCGAAAACGGCTGAGGAAGCGGAGTTTACAAGTGGTAAATGAGCATTCCGAAGGCGTTTTTAACGCGGTATCGCCGACGCGCAGCAGATCGTGAACAGGTTCTTACAGCTGCTGCAGCTCGAACTGCCCGCCACCACGGCGCTTGGCGCGGTACATCGCCTGGTCGGCCTCGGCCAGCACCTCGGCCGGCATCGTCGCGCCGCTCTTGAACAGGCAGATGCCGACCGACAGGCCGAGCCGGTTCGGTGGCGACAGTTCGGCAAACGGCTCGTCCAGAGCCTGGATGATCTTGCCGGCCACCGCGCGCGCGCCGCTCTCGGTGACGCCTTCCAGCAGGATGGCAAACTCGTCACCGCCGATGCGCGCCAGCAGGTCGGTGCCACGCAGCGCCTGCTTCAGCCGCGCGGCAATCGCCGACAGCACCGCGTCGCCGGTGTCGTGGCCGTGGGCGTCGTTGATCGGCTTGAAACGGTCGAGATCGATGAACAGCAGCGCGCACAGGCTGGACGCGCTGTCTGCGGCCAACCTTTCCAGTTTCAGTTCCAGATAGCGGCGGTTGGCGAGATTGGTCAGCGCGTCGCGGTGCGCCATCTCCAGCAGGTGCCCCTGCAACAGCTGCAGCCGCTGCGCTTCCTGGCGCTGGCGGGTGACGTCGTGGCGGGTCTGCAGCACGCCGTCCACCTTGCCGCTGGCATCACACAGCGGCGTCAGCGTGATCTGGTAGTGTCCCGGCCTGCCATCGGTCTGCGGCAGGCTCAGCTCCATGCTCTGCGGCGCGGCCGTGGCCAGCACCTGGGCGAAGCTGTCGGCGCTCAGCCCCGGCAGCGTCACCGTCGCCAGCGTGGCGCCGGCGGCCAGCTGTTGCAGCGCCGGCTGCGCATCGGGACAGCTCTGCGCGGCGTGATTGGCAAACTCCAGCTGCCCGTGCACGTCAAACAGCAGCACCGGGTAGGGCAGCGCCGCGTACAGCTGCTGCAGGCGGGCGGCAGGCGGCAGCGAGGCGGCGTGGAAAGACAGCGTGTCGGCTTGGTTCATCGGTCGGGATCTGCGGCAAACACAATCGGCCAGCTTAGCACAGGCTAAGCCAACGGCATGTTTGCTTGCCGCTGCCGCGCCGGATAGAAAAGTATTGGATTATCAATTGCCGCCGCTTTCTATAAATAACATCCGGGTACTGCGGCAAAACTGTGGCAATTTATTCCCGCCCGCCGGCCGGATATTTCAGCGCATTCTTGTGCAGCTTGTCCTGCAGCGCGTGGTCGAGATCGACGCCGCAGACATCAGCCAGCCGCACCAGGTACATCATCACGTCGGCGATTTCTTCCTGCAGCCGTTCGAAGGCCTGCGGCTCGCTCGCCATCGCCGCCGCCTCGGCGTCCGTGCGCCACTGGAACAGCTCCGCCAGCTCGCCGACCTCGCCGGTCAGTGCCAGCATCAGGTTGCGCGGGGTATGGAAACGCTGCCAGTCGCGCTCGGCGGCAAACTGGCGTTGCGCGGCGATCAGGCCACGGGCATCAAGCAATACGGCGGGCGCGGTCATCGGCGGCTCCTTGCGTCAAAAAGCCGCGACGCGTGTCGCGGCCGGATGGTTTGCCGGCAGCCGGCTCAGGCGTCGTCGGTCGGCGGGGTCTTGCGGGCAAACAGGATGGTCGGTGCCTTGGCCGCACCGTGGCCGGCCGGCGCGCGCGTGGTGGCTGCCTTCGGCACCAGGCTGCGCTTCGGCTTCTTCAGCTGCAGGTACAGCGCCTCCACCTTGTCGCGCGCCCACGGCGTGCGGCGCAGGAAGGCGAGGCTGGACTTGATGCTCGGCTCGTGGCTGAAGCAGCGCACCGCAATGCGGCTGGCGAGGCCATCCCAGCCGTAGTGGCCGTGCAGCTCGGTCAGCATCGCTTCCAGCGTCACGCCGTGCAGCGGGTTGTTACTTTGTTTATCGCTCATGTGCTCACCTTGCGGCCATGCTGCGGATTACGGGTGTAGGCGCAAAACCCCGGCCGCGGACCGACCTGCGGGTGATTGCGGCAGGTATTCGGCCGCAGCGCGTAGATGCTGCACAGCCGGGTTTTCTGGTCCAGATACTGGCAATCGCCGTTGGCGCGCTGCGTCAGCGTGAAAATGCCGTTCTTGAAGTTGAAATGCTGGATGATGCGCTGCTTTTCCAGGCGTTTGGCGATGTTCTTGATCGGTTCGTCCAGCTCGAACTCGTCCACCACGCCGATGCGCACCAGATCCGGCAGCTTCACTTCCACCGGCATGCTGCAACAGCTGCCCATGCAGTCGCTGCACAGGCCGTTCTTGTACTTTACCCACGTATCGAGGCGCTCGATATCGGCCACACTGATTCCTTAAAACCCTGATTCGGCAGCAGTTCTGCCGCCGCAATGAAAAACAGCGGATTGTAACGCAATCCGCTGTTGCCATTGTGCTGTTTGTCGGCCGCCGCCGCCGGGCGGTTCCACGTGAAACGCCACGCGGCCGTCACCGGCCGATGCGGTCGCCCAGATTCACCAGCAGCACCCCGGCCACCACCAGCAGCGCGCCACCCAGGCGCCAGCTGTTGATCTCCTTCAGCGGCATGCCCAGCCAGCCGTAACGGTCAAACAGCAGCGACGCGCACACCTGGCCGGCGATGATCAGCGACAGCATCACCGCCACCCCCAGCCGCGGCGCCAGCAGCGTGGTGCCGAACACGAACAGCGCCCCCAGCGCGCCACCGCTCAGCATCCACCACTCCGCGCGCGGCAAGGCAGCGAGGCCGACCCACTTCTGCCCGCTGAGCAGCGCGGCGATGCTCAGCGTCACCAGCCCCACCGCAAACGACACCAGCGCCGCCAGCACCGGGCTGCCGCCGATCAGCAGCTTCAGCTGGTGATTGATCGCCGCCTGCAGCGGCACCACCACCCCCATCACAAACGCCAGCGCCAGTAACAGCCCGTTCATCGCCTCATCCCCCGCAGTAAGCCACCGATGATCCCGCCATCAACCGTGGCTGGCAAGCCGCGCAAGAGCACCGCGACTACACCGGCACGCCGATGCCCGCCGGCGGCGGCAACGGCACCGTCTCGCGCGCCGGGGTATCGAGATCGAACAGCCACACCAGCAGCAGCAAGGCCAGCATCAGCCCACACATCAGCAACGAAAAGCGGGTGTACGGATCGCGATAGTGACGCAGGAAAAAGCGGCGCAGGAAATCCATGGGCGGCACGGCAGCAGAAAGGGGCAGATGCTGCCGTTGTAGCACGAAATGCGGCGACATTCCGCGCCGGCCTCGCCAGCGACGGCAACACAGCCATGCCGCCAGCCAGGGTTGGCCGCAGCAGCAAACAGCGCGGCCATGCACCAGCCTGGCGCGGCAGACCGGCCGGCACGGGCTTTTTGCCCCGCCACAAGGCACCGCAAACCCGCCAGCGCCACGCATCGACCCCGCGGCGCTGGCAGGCTTCTTGCTGCGCCGGCTACCGGTGCGGCGCCCTTACCCGGCGCGCCGTTTATGACAATTCGCCCCCAACGGTATCCACATGACTACCGACACCACGCGCCTGACAAGCGGACACAATCCGCTGGCACACAGCCGGGCAGAAGACCTGCTCGCCATCCTGATCGGCACCACCTTCATCGGCTTCGGCATGGCCATGTTCGTGCAGGCCGGCCTGCTCACCGGCGGCACCGCCGGCATCGCCTTTTTGCTGCACTACCAGGGCCTGGCGCCGTTTGGCTGGCTGTTTTTCCTGATCAACCTGCCGTTCTACTTGCTGGCGCTGCGCCACATGGGCGCCGCCTTCACCGTGCGCACCTTTGTCTGCGTCGCGCTGGTGTCGCTGCTGTCCACACAATGCCGCGAGCTGTTCCCGTTCGCCGGCACGCTGAACCCGTATTCCACCGGCCTGCTCGGCGGGCTGCTACTCGGCATGGGCCTGATCGCGCTGTTCCGCCACAAGGCCAGCGTCGGCGGCATCAACATCCTGGCGCTGTACGTGCAGCAACGCTACGGCCTGCGCGCCGGCAAGCTGCAATTCGGCATCGACCTCCTGATACTGCTCGCGTCGCTGCTGCTGTGCAGCCTGCCGCAGCTGATCGGCTCACTGATCGGCGCCGCCGCGATGAGCCTGGTGATCGGCTTCTACCACCGGCCGGATCGCTACATCGCGGCATCGTAAAAAAGGTTGGCCGCAAAGCCATGGCGGCTTGCGGCCAACCTTTTTGATTTGATCGCGGTAGAGATGGGCTTCGCAGGGTCAGTGCAAGCGACCGCGACACCACCTGTGGATAACTTATACCCACAAGCCAACACCGCACCAACTCGCCCATC